>JABMQV010000658.1 GCA_013203065.1 Desulfobacteraceae bacterium
AGATGCACAGATCATAACCATCCAAATAAAGCAATACTTGGAAATCTCTTCCGTAAAATAGAACGGGCTCTTAAAGATATAACGTGCGACTACATGTGAGAAGATAATAATTGAAACGACTATGAATAGAAGTATCGCAGCGAACTCCTCTATTTTGTATAGATATTCTAAAATCTTCATTTGTCTATCGCATTTCCTCTTCTTGAAACATTTAAACCCTAATTGCCTATGTAAGTTCCGAAATGAAAGGGGAACACAAAAGCAGATTCAAAAAAATATCTGATCTCCGTTAAGTTTTGGATGGAGCATTCTGCCTGGGACCCTCTACATATCAGTGTGATCATCTCTCTTGGGGGGTATCACTGTCTGCCCCGGCACGGTAAGCAATTCCTGTCAAAGGAAAACATAGAGACTCAAACGACTCTTTGGCCTGAGATTACCTCCAGGCTGAGGAGCCCCCCATGGATTCTTCGTCTTTAGGCAATTAGGGGTATAAAACTCAACATTTATACCCCTAATGTTCATCACGCATTATGGTATAAGGATATGTAGGACTATTTTACGGCCTGAATTCTTTCAAATAGGCCCTTTCCCCAGTCCTTTTCAAATTTCTTGGGAACCTGTGAACAAGCCTTTCTAAACGCATCGACATCTGGATAAACAATTTCCATCCCCTCTGCTTTCAATTTCTCGGTATAATCGGCCTCCTCATTTACGATTAAGTCATTATTGTATTTGGTAGCCTCCATCATAGCATTTTCTAAAATCGTTCTTATGTCTTCCGGCAGGTTGTTGTACCACCCCGCATTAGTGAAGACTATGACATTCCTAATCATGTGACCGGTCAAATTCAGATATTTTTGGGCTTCATAAAACTTGTATGTATATATCGTGGCAACAGGATTTTCCTGCCCATTAACTAAACCCTGCTTTAATGCCATATAAAGATCTGCGAAATTCACAGGGGTAGGTGTGGCCCCCATGGCTCTGACTGTCTCTACATAAATGGGTAGTTCTGGTGTCCGGATCAATAATCCTTTCAAGTCTTCAGGTTTTTTTATCTGTTTGCCCTTAGTGGTGACATGTCTGGTGCCGTAAAGCCAGTCCATAGCCATCATTTTGAATCCACGGTTCTTCTCAACCTTTTCAGCCAACTCTTGTCCAATCTCTCCTGTTAGAGTGTTTTTCAGGTGCTGAATATCTCTGAAAAGATAGGGACATTCCAGAATTGAAAACTCAGGCTGGAATAAACCGATGCGCGCTGGGGAAGTCAAAGCCATCTTAATACTACCCAACATGACGCCCTCACACAGCTGTTTTGCATTCCCCAACTGGTTGGCAGGATAAATGTCTACCTTTATCCTGCCATTTGAGTTTTCCATTGCCAACTTCGCAAATTTTTCAGCAGCGAGATGATTGGGATGATTTGGAGGTAATGGATGACCAAAGTTGATCTTTATTTGTTCAGCTTGCACCATTACACTTCCTGCCAAAATAAATACGAAAATTACGGCCCACGAAAAAATTCTTTTTTTCATCATTTACACCCTCCTTGTTATAGGTTTATTTTGTTGAAAAGAACGACCTGACATTCCTCCTCGGTTAAGTTTTGTTGAATGTAGTTAACAGGACACCGCTTTTTGTACGCTAAGTTGTAAAAACGGGGCACAGCATTCTGAAAAAATCTCATAGACCCTCAAGGAAAGGAATAACGAAGCAAGATGAGCTTCGTGCGGGAGCACTAGTTCAAAAGCCCCTTCATCCTCTCCGCTGCATCCCCAGCATTCTCTCCGAAACCGTCTGCCCCGATCTTCTCAGCAAACTCCTGGGATACAGGAGCGCCACCGACCAGAACCTTGACCTTCTCCCTGAGGCCGTCTTGATTCAGGGCCTCGATGACTATCTTCATCTGTTCCATGGTCGTAGTCAGGAGTGCGGACATGGCAACGAACTGTGGTTGATGCGTCCTGACGGCTTCAACGAATTTAACTGAGGGCACATCGATGCCCAGGTCAAAAACCTCGAATCCCGAACCTTCCAGCATCATGA
>JABMQV010000659.1 GCA_013203065.1 Desulfobacteraceae bacterium
GTCAAGAATTGGTTTTGAAGTCATCTGTTTTTCGGGCTTTTGAAATTCCAGGAGCATAAGATAGTATTGAATTTTACAGTTTCCCAAACATGGTTTTTATAATATTCCTAGTAGCCTGCACGTCTTTAAGTCCCAATACCCCTATTATGAAACGCGTTCTTCGTGCGAAGATTACGGTTCCATAAAACCTATCCTCCCCAAGGAAAGACTCCTCACCCAGGCCAGATATCTTCTCAATGATCTTACCCTCTTCATCCAAATAAGCCCTGTATCTCTTTAAATTCAGAGCGGTTTCTTGAGGCGTTGCCCCCTCGATTAATAAAATTGTATACTGTTGTCCTTCCAGGTCATACTCCATTCGGAAGCCATTCTGAAAATAATCATGCCCTAAAATATCTTTCTTCATATAGCGGTCGCTGTTCTTGATTCTCCCGTCTTCGGGAAACACGGCAAGTTGCCTCGGAAGGACCTTAACATCAGGTAGCTTCCGGGAAATAGTGCCTGCCAGTTCGGGTAGTAATTTGTCTGCCCTGGGTGTGATATAATAGGGGATTAGTTTTACGTAGTAGCGATCCTGCCAGAAGTAAAGCGAACCTCCGCAGAGAGAGCCGTCGCAACCCCATTCGATGGGTTTTCCATCCGGACACCGTTGCACTGAATAGATGCCATAGGCGTTAATAGGTTTGCCCATGTCGTAAATATCCACAACAATTTCAGTTTTGCTATTCTCGTGAACCGTTGTAAAGGTAATCAGCTCTTGGAAATCATAGGCCAAATAAATAGACGCGCCTCCATTAATATACTTCCACAGATTCGTTGGATGATACGTAACCGGTTTATTCATAATCTTAAAATCGGCAAGCTCCCCTGCTGAAGGAAGTCTCTCTTTCAGATCTCCTGCCGAAACGAGCTTCACGAGAGAAAAGACCAAGCAAACCATCATTCCAAAGCACAATCGGCACTTCATATAATGTTCCTCGCCATCACCTGAAAACCGTATCAAAACATGGCCTGACTATTTTCCTTGATTTCCTTGATATTTCCCATGGCCACGGCCATGGTGCTGATAAAGCTGTGACTTAATATCCATCTCAGAGCATTTTCAAAAGTCTCCTTGCTTACACCATCAGGGGAATAGGGGCCGCCTGAGCAGGTTTTCATGGCAACGACCCCGATCCCGTTTTTCTCAGCCTCTTCAAATTCCTTTTCCATTGCAGATTGATCCCACTTGTCGGAAAATCCCCATCCCGAATGAACAAAAGAGCCTTTGTGGTTGTAAGGAACCATGACAACGTCATAGAACTTGCTTTGATTGGCATCCCTGACGAGTTTCACCTGATTCGAATGGGTGGAGAACCCACAGGCCCGTATCTTACCCTCTTTCTTTGCTCCTTCAAAAAAGCTCATAACAGTTTCGTGATTGATGAGTTCCAGTTGGCTCACACCGTGCAGAAGCATGATGTCAATATAATCGGTCTGGAGGGCCTCCAGGCTTTGGTTCAGGGAGGTTTCCATCATGTTCTGCAGCTTCTTCCCCATTGCAGGTGTATCGAGTGCTTCGCCCCACCCAAAAGGGCGGGAGAGCATCTTAGACTGGATGATGACCCCCTGGCGGACCCCTTTCAGCACCTTCCCCAGCATTACCTCATTCTGTCCCCCGGAGTAATGTCGTCCTGTGTCAAAGAAGTTGACGCCGGTGTCCAGGGCTTTCTGCACCAGGGAAGGCTCCATTGTGCGGGCGGCCCCATAACCGACTGACGCAACCTTTATTCCTGTTCTACCGAGTAGGCGGTATTCAGGCTTTTGTTGGGCCGGGTTCTTCCTGGACTTGGCCAGGAGAGGAAATACTTTCCCAAAAACTCCTGCACCCAAGAGTGCTGTGAAGGATATCTTGAGAAATTTCTTTCTGGTAATCAAATGATCTTTTTTGTCGTCCATTTTTCCTCCTCTTGTGTTATGCTGAGCGAACTCCCACCCGCCAAGCCCCTAACCTCCTGAATAGAGGTTAAATGATTGGCGAGAAATCTTAAATTGATGAAATGACAAGAAGTGCCCTATGTCAAGAAAAATCGGGTTTCAGGATTACCACTGAACCGACGATTTTGGGCTTGAAAAATGAGACAACATGGTCAGGATTTCTTTGGTATTTGTGAACAACCCCAAAACAAGTATGCTCTTGCATCATACTGGAATTTGCAAAATATGCAATATGCTTTGTATGCTAAATAATTTTGGGCCGATCCCAGTCTTTAATAGCTTGCCGAATATCCCGCACCAGCAAATATTACAGATA
>JABMQV010000660.1 GCA_013203065.1 Desulfobacteraceae bacterium
CGCATTCTCCCATCGTCTCCATCTCTCCAATCACCTCAAACGTAAAGCGCGTTTATTCTTTCGAAGTGAAAATACCTTCAGGCAAGGGAGGCCTACGAACCCATTCTAAAGTCATGGTCAATCAGACGCGTGCTGTTGACAAGACCCGTCTTGTCAAAAAGCTCGGACATCTCCCGGAAGAGCTCATGGCACAGATAAATCCGGCATTGAAGCTGCATTATGAGCTTGAATAGGGTATGCAATGATCTTATGGTACGTCCAACTACGAAGCCTGCCTGACGCAGCAAGACGCCCTCAGAAGAGAAAAATTCCTCAAAACTTGGCATGGTAGACAATTCCCCCACAAGAGGCTCAAATCTTATTTAACCGGGTGAATGGGGAACCATTTCCACCTCCTGGCACGAATGCGGCCCGGGAGGAAAAAGAAAAGGGGGCAAATTAGCTTGACAGGCTCTCCGTATTAGAGAGGTAGTTTTACGAAACAGAAGTCACCTGACTTGAAGGATGCTCAAAATGCCAAGAATTGCGTGGCTGATCGTTAAACAAGATGAGGCGGTTTACCACGTTATGTCCCGAACGGCCCTGGACGGCTATGTGATGGGCGATGTGAAAGATGGGGTCACGGCTTGATTAGTGAATTATGAAAACAGGGCTCACCTGTTGACATACGGCTTTTTCTAATGGACAAATGACTTCATAAGAAAGGAGGTTTGAACGGATGAATGAATCAAACATGAGAGAAGTAAGTAAGGTTGAGGTTTGTGCTTTGGTTGACAATTACAGCGATTTTTTCCTTGCAGATACGGACGTCGTCAAACGACTGCGTATTTTGCCGCCCAACGCACCTCTTGCCGAGCCGGGATTATCATATTTGATCAAAGTGAATTTGGATTCAGAGGAACATACAGTGTTATTTGATGCGGGTATTTCAGCAGCGTGCCTGCTCCATAATGCGCAAACATTGACCTCCAGTAAGGCCGTGATGATGGGTGAAATCGGAGTCAATATAAAAAGCGTTGAGGCAGTGGTCCTGAGTCATGGACATTTTGACCACTTTGGTGGTCTTTCGGGATTCTTAAAAGAGACAAAAAATGGGATGCCCCTATTCCTCCATCCCGGGGCGTTTGTCCCCCGTCGTTTTCAAATGAGTCCTCAACTGAAAATCGACATGCCCGGGCTGAGTGAAACGGCTCTGATGGAAGCTGGTGCAAAACTGGAAAAGGTACAAAAAGCTTCCAAGCTTGCCTCGGATCTTATCCTGCTTTCCGGTGAAGTGGAGCGAGTGACAGAATTTGAAAAAGGCATGCCTGAAATGGAAGCGAAAATCAATGATGAATGGATTCCAGATCCCTTCTATGATGACCAAGGCTTGGCGATTAACGTGAAAAATAAAGGTTTGGTGGTAATTGGGGGATGCTCTCACGCTGGAATCATAAATACAATAAAACACGTCAAGAAAACCGCGGGAGTGAACAAGGTCCATGCGGTTCTTGGAGGCTTCCATTTGTCCGGAGAAAATGAGAAGATCATTGGCCCAACCATTGAGGAAATGAAGGCCATAAATCCTGATTATATTGTGCCGATGCATTGTACTGGGTGGAAAGCTATCAATCAGTTTGCCAAGGAAATGCCTGGGCAGTTCATGCTAAACAATGTGGGGTCAACCTACATTTTTTGATGAACAAGGGCTGAAGGGGTTCTGAGGGGTTTTCGAAATGGCTCCGTTCATACAAAGGGTCGCGGGAGGAATGCCGGTTACCCAGCACCCCCGGCACAGGTCCGGGGGAGCGGGGGACAGGCAAAAGAAAAGGGGGCAAATAATACTTCTCACCTCATCAATCAGTAATATTTGCAATCTCACTAACTCAGATACATTTATTCACATCCTTATTAGAACAGCAGTTTATATCGCACCATACAGAACATACTTGCCAACGACCGAACATCCACATCCATAAAATTATGCAAACCTAACTAAAGGTGTATCCTTTTTATCACTTCCACCGTCTATAGGGTTAAAAAGGAGGTGGTCTATATGTACGGCTCAGAAGTTTTCAGCTCTTCCTTATGGTGGATATGCCCGATTTTGATGATAGCCATGTGTTTTTTCATGATGAGAGGGCGAAGA
>JABMQV010000077.1 GCA_013203065.1 Desulfobacteraceae bacterium
CCATTTTTGGGGTGGTGGTTGACTGAAATGAGGATGAAAGGAGGTGAGATGTATGCCGTTTGTGCGGGTGACAAGTTTTCCCCAACCAAAAGAAGTTCGGTCGGAAATCGCTGAAGGGATCACCGAGGTCATTCACAAAGCGACCGAAGTTCCCAAAGAGAACATTTGGGTAGTGTTTGAGCCGATGCCCCAAGACAGCTGGGCAGCAGGTGGAACACTGATCTCTGAAATGGATTGAAACGAGGAATTTGATGTTTTCTGTGGTAAGGGGCGACCCCTTTCCCGGTGGCAAACTCCCGGAGAAATCAGGCGTAGGCGGCTTGATCTGTCCAACGGGGAGTACCGCCTCATCTGTCCTTTATGGGGAAGGGGATCGCTCTTGCCTTATGATCGATCAAATCCTCAATGGTCAACCCGGTGGCTTTGGCCCCCTGCGTGAGAATAGACTCTTTAAATCCGAAATTAAGCCCCTTTTCCTCTGCTTCAATTAGCAACCCCATGACCAATCCAGCGGTCTCTGCCACAACGTTCTCACAGAATTCCCTGCAGTTCCTGGTCCCGTAAATATGGCCTCTTGTCAGATCGCGGCATTCAATTGTCCCGAATCGTTTCCGAAATCGGTGGGGCAACTGGTTGTAAAGCGCATAGGTTTTCCAGAGGTGTCTCCGGTGGTTTTCAAGGGATTTCTCGTGGGAGTCTCCTCGTCCGTAACAAAGTGCCAGAGCCGCCATACCCCCGAGCATTGCGCCGCAGTTTGCGCCACTGATCCCCACACCCCCGCCAAAGGGTGTTATCAGACGGGATACTTCCCGGGGAAAATCATTGTCCACAATTTCCTGGAGAGCCCCAAAGACGGCCTCGGCACAATTCGCCTGTTTGTTCATAAAGATGCCATGAGCTCTCATTTTAGCTTTTTCGATCAAAGCCTCAGATTTCATTTGTTTGCCAGCCCTTTCTATGGGGGTTTCATTTGGTGCCCATCATTTCCTCATCAAGATGACAGCAATAATCCATGCAGGCCTTTTACTCAACCTCGTTTTTTCAATTTTCTCCCGCGATTTCCAAAGAACCGGATAACAGGCTTATCTTTCGGCCAAATATAGACGTCGCACCTTCTTTCTCGGAGAACTTATTCTTGACAATTAATATTGTGTGGATAAGAATCACGCTTCAAATAGACGGAATGGCAGGACGAAAAACAAATTTTTATTCACCCGGAGGGGAGTGACAATGATTGAGAGAATTGGTTTTGTTGGCCTTGGTCTTATGGGTACGCCCATGTCCAAGAACCTCATGGACGCGGGGTATAAACTGACGGTTCACGATATAGACCGGGAAGTCGTTGGGAACTTGGTGGCACTCGGCGCCACGAAGGCCTCTTCGCCCAAGGAGGCATCGATCTCCGCCGAACTGGTTATCACCATGTTGCCTGACGACCAGATTGTCGAAGAAGTGGTCACCGGGAAGGATGGCTGCATCAAAGGTATGAGTAAAGGGGTGATCCTGGTTGATATGAGCACCATTTCCCCTATCACCGCCAGAAGAGTTGCTGAAAAACTGGAACAAAACAATATGGAAATGCTTGATGCGCCCGTGAGTGGTGGCGATGTGGGGGCCATTGAAGGAACCCTGTCCATCATGGTAGGCGGAAAACAGGAAATCTTTGAACGGGTCCTGCCGGTTTTTGAGAAGATGGGTAAAAACGTCAGTCACATTGGTGACCATGGAGCAGGACAGGTGGCCAAGGCCTCAAACCAGATCATTGTGGCCTTGACCATTGAGGCAGTTGCAGAGGCCCTGATTTTTGCCAAGAAGTCCGGGGTTGATCCCGAAAAGGTACGAAACGCGCTGCTGGGAGGATTTGCCCAAAGCCGTATCCTGGAACTGCATGGCCAGAGGATGCTGGACCGGAATTTTGAACCGGGTGGCAGGGCGAGGTTGCACAAGAAGGATACGGAAATTGCAATGTCCATGGCCAAAGAACTCGGGATGTATCTGCCCGGGACCGCCCTGATGTCTCATTTGTGGAATTCGCTTGCCGCCCACGGGGGGCTTGACTGGGACCACTCCGCAGTGCTGAAAGTGCTTGAGTCCATGTCAAAGACAGAAGTAGTACCCGGATAATGAGTGCCTGTATGAAATTATGTTGAGGCCTTCGGCTCGGAGAGCCAAATTCGACTATCGAAAGGAAGCCAGGTAATGCCAAGTATCGAACAGTACCTTCCAGGAACCAAACATCTCTTGATGGGTAATGATGCCATAGCAAGGGGGGCGCTGGAGGCGGGGGCTCATTTTGCCGCAGGATACCCCGGAACTCCATCTTCTGAGATTATCCAGACACTTTCGCAGGCAGCCAAGGCCTTAAATCTCCACGTGGAATGGTCTACCAATGAAAAGGCTGCAGTGGAGGGGGCTGCGGCAGCCGCCTTTGCAGGCCTGCGTAGCCTGGCGGCAATGAAAAACGCCGGCCTGAGCGTGGCATTGGATTTTTTGACCCATCTCAGTTATACGGGTCTTGGTGACCGGGGGGGAGCCATGGTCACCGTGGTCTGTGATGCTCCCAATGCACATTCGAGCGGTGACGAA
>JABMQV010000661.1 GCA_013203065.1 Desulfobacteraceae bacterium
CACAAAAAGGAGAGGTTTACAAGGAATAGGGACTTAGACGACCCTCCTGGATAGATTCGGTGTCCGCCATTGGGCAATTTATTAGAGTCAAAGGGCGTTAACAAGGAAGGCCAGTGCGTTGCCGGAACGGGCGATGCCGCAACTTCTTGTCTCGAAAGGACAAAGCGGTGGGAGGCCCAGCTCTCGGAGCTGCCTCCCATGGGAGATTTACAGCAACAAGTTCTCATGTTTCCGCAAGAATTGGAGGCCAGAGAACTTAGATCTTCGTCCGCCCGGAAGTTTGGGGCCGGGTTGCACCCCTTCTTAAGAGATGAGCCGGCCCAGCTTTCCTGCAACCAAATATTTCCGAACTGCACCAAGAATAAGAGCACAAACAGAATCCGGAAACAGGTAACTGCTTTTGCCAGAAGATTCCTTACGATGAGCAACATGGACCTCCACCCGGCAAACGGTCAACAGGCCTCTCCATCCGGCCCTTCCCCGGGGAAGAAACGCTTCGGGCCCGACGTATAACACGAGAAACAATAGGGGTCAGTTCCTGCTTTGAGTCCATACGGGTCCCGAGTAACCGCACCAGTACAAAAGCCAGGGCCAGACCCGCGAAGGTAAAAAGCAGGGTACCAAAATTCTGATTCAAACCAAAAGCCCGTGAAAGGCTGCCTCCGGAAAGGGCCCCCACCAGGAGTCCAATGACCGGCAAGATGTAGAGGATTAACATGCTCTTCATCCGGGTCTTGGTGCTGAGAAAAAGCTCAACATTATCACCTACACCCGCCGCTGCATTATTTGATGCCTTAACGAGCATGTGATCTGTCCCTTCTACCATGTTGCAGCTGCCCTTATGACCGCAATGACCACACCCGGCGTTCCGATCGGCCCGGACCCAGGCCCAACCATCTTCAACCCTTTCGACTGTACCATTTTCAGCGCTCATACGTAGACGCCTCCCCTGTAAAGAATCCGCTCCCAGCCTCCCGCCCGTAAGGGCTTACGCCCCGGTGGGAGGACCGGGTTTTTGGGCTGCATAGATCTCACCCCATATCTGATGATTCTCCCAGGATGGAAACCGTTTCGCCACAGCGGATCTTTCCACCCTTTAGCACGCGTGCAAAGATGCCCTCCCGGGGCATAATGCAGTCCCCTGCCTTATAGTAAATGGCGCATTTGCTGTGACATTCCTTGCCGATCTGGGTGATCTCCACCAAGGCGGCATCTCCCAAACCTATCATAGTTCCCACGGGAATCTTGTGCCAGTCAATGCCCTCCGTGGCGATATTCTCGGCAAAGTCTCCGAAGGTCACGTCAAGTCCCTTATCTCTTGCCTTCTCAATACTCTCAGAGGCAAGAAAACTCACTTGGCGATGCCATTTACCCGCATGGGCATCGTTCTCCACCCCGTGGTCGCCAACCAAAACCGCTTCATCAACCGCCACCTTAGGGGTCCCTTTTTTCTTGCTTATTGCTATGGAAACAATCTTCATTTAACTCCTTAACTTTTTTCCGCAACTCATACAAAATTCGGCATTAATCGGGTTGATAGCCTCGCATTTTTGGCACGCAATGTCCTCTTCCTCTTGTTGTGCCTCATCCCCTTCCTGGGATACATCTGCCTCTGAGGCCGCTGGCTTGCCCAACTTGCTTCTCTCATAATCCTTAATCGCCTCGGCAAGCGCCTGGGCGCCAAGATTCGAGCAGTGCATTTTCTCCTTTGGAAGACCGTCCAGGGAGTCTGCAACCGCCTTTTTCGTAATGGCCTTTGCCTCATCCAGGGTCTTCCCCTTGGCCATATCGCTGACCATACTCGAAACCGCAATGGCCGCCACACATCCAAATGTCTTAAATTTTACGTCAGTCAGCTTATTGTCTTCAACCTTTATGTTAAAGGTCATCATGTCTCCGCACGTGGGATTTCCAACCTCGCCGATGCCATCAGCACGCTCTATGGTCCCTACATTTCTCGGGTTTGAAAAATGGTCCATTACCTTCTCTGAATACATCTTCTCCCTCCTCAGCCAGACTCAACTGTTCTTATTATTTTCAATCATCTTTGATAAAGTCGTTGCGTTGAGCTTTTCATGCATCGCCCTTGTGGCCTCTTCCCAGACACCCCGTGTCAAACAACTCTCGACTTTCTCACAGGCATCAGGGTTTTCAATACAGCCGCTCAGATCAATTCCGCCCTCGAGGATTTTGACGATCTCTCCAACATTGATTTTCTCAGGGGGTCTTGCCAACATATGCCCCCCTTTGGGACCCCGAACGCTCCTTATGTAATCGGCCTTCTTCAGCGGAATAATCAGTTGTTCAAGATACTTTACAGAAATATCCTGCCGTCTTGCAATGTCGCCTATCTGTACAGGTCCTTTGTCATAATGCTGGGCCAGATCCACCATCATTCTCGTTCCGTACCGACTTCTGGTTGATAACTTCATACTAAGGCCCTTTCTTGTGAGATTTGCTTGCCTGCTCTTTCCGCAACTTCGAGACACCCATGATACTGTTGCCCTTTATCCCCTAGGCAGCCCTTCGCGCCTTCCAGATGGGTGAGAATGATCGGAGTCTTTCAACCGCAGGAGGAAGTTCTTCCAGCACGTATTCCATTTCTTCGATCCTATTGCTGCCATTCATTGTAAAGACGATGGATCCCTGTGCCGACTCAGGAGCTATGCCGATTGCCGTAAGGACAGGAGAGGTCTTGAGGGCCTTTGATGCACAGGCCGAACCCGTATTTGCATAAATCCCTGCCTGGCTGAGCATAAAAAGCAGTGCCTCCCCTTCAATGGCCTCAAAGCAAAAGCTGGCATGGCCGGGAAGCCTTTTCTCCGGGTGCCCCGTATACTTGGCTTTTTCAACACTCCGTTGGATTCCCGAAACAAGGGAATTCCTCATTTCACGCACCCGTAAGTGACCGACGATGCTGTCCAGATTTTGTGCTGCAAGCTCCGATGCCTTGCCCAGGGCAACGATGCCTGGGACGTTCTCGGTGCCCGCCCTCCTGCCCCGTTCTTGTATGCCGCCGTGTATCAAGGGCATCAGCCTTATCTTTTCTTTGAAATATAGGGCCCCGATCCCCTTGGGTGCCCCCAGTGACACACCTGATAGACTCAAAAGGTCCACGCCCAGTTCATCCACCTTGACAGGAATATTGCCTACCGTTGCCACAGCATCCGTATGAAACAGGACCCCCTTTTCACGGCAGACCGAGGAAAGCTCTGTCAGCGGTTCTATGGTACCGATCTCATTATTTGCATGCATGATGGACACGAGAATTGTCTCCGCCCTGATGGCCTCCTTTAAGCGTCCAGGCTCCACCAAACCGTATTCATCCACGGGCAGAAAGCTCACCTCAAACCCCATACGCTCAAAAAATCTCGCTGAATTTAGCACGGAATGGTGTTCAATAGAGGAGATAATAATATGGTTGCCCTTTTTCTGTCTGGCAAAGGCCACCC
>JABMQV010000662.1 GCA_013203065.1 Desulfobacteraceae bacterium
CCTCCGAACCCCCGATATGGGCGGCAAGGCATCGACGGTTGAACTGGGTAAGGCAATTGCCGCCGCAGTTTAGGCCTTTGGGGGCCTAATAGATCCCCGCCTCACAACCCGCTGCAAGGGTCCCGCCAAGTTCCTCGCATTTCTCCAGTATGGCGTTATCGATCACACCCCTTGCGATGACGGGGGCATAGACTTTCTTGAACTGATAGCCCATGGCAATACGTTCAATGTGGCTTAAGGCCCCGGTTCCGTCATTCCCGGCACTGACAAAAACCACGTAAGGCTTCTTGAAGATCTCCTTTCTTTCACGCGCCTCATTGTAGGTCCGGTCAAAGAAGTCTTTTACCAGCCCTGCCATGTAGCCGAAGTACTCGGGAGAACCGATCGCTAATCCGTCACATTCCAAGAGATCCTGAAGGGTTGCGTCCGTTGCCCGCTTGAGTGTGACCTTCACATTCGTTATGGCCGCAGCGCCTTTTGCCACATATTCAGCCATTTTTTCCGTATTACCAGTTTGAGAATGGTAAATAATCAGTATTTTAACCACCTTAACGTCCTGCTTGGCAACCTCTCAATAAGTCCGGGCACCGGCCGCGGAGGTCCATGCCGATAACCCGATCCTCAGGGATAAGGGACTCAGCCATGACGTCCCAGCAGCGGCAATTGGCCGTGATACCGTGGACACAGAGGATAGTTTTCCCCTGCCCTTCCCATTCGGCCAGTTGAATCTCGACCCCGTCGCCGTTGACCTTTTTCATGATCGGTTCGGTCATTACGAATAAGTTTCCTGTTTTTTGATTTGTGGACTCAAACCATCGCCTCATTTAGAGCTGGTTGGCTGGGCCGTCTTCCGCTCTAAAAGATACTCGTTCACCGACCCGATGACGCCTTTTGGGAAAAAAATAACCACCAGGATAAAGAGTACCCCGAAGAGGAGAAGCCATCGTTCCAGCACATTATGGAGAAGTTGGGCATGGGGAAAGAGGTCCATTGCCAGATGTTGGAGATCGGGCAGGAACGTCTGGGTAATTTTCAGAAACGCGGCACCGATGATCCCCCCGTATAACGTCCCCATCCCGCCGATGATGACCATGAGGAGGACGTCAAGCATAATCGTCAAGACACCCAGGCTTGATTCAGGGTTTACGTATCCCACCCACATGGCATATAGCCCCCCGATGAGGGCGGCCATAATGCAACCAAAGGTGATGGAGATGCTCTGGTAAGTGAAGGTGTTGTAACCGAGGGCCTCCGCCCGTTGGACGTTGTCTCGAATGGCCTGCAGGACGCGACCTAAGGGAGACCGGGTGAATCGTAGCATTAACAAAAAGATCCCGATACAGGAAAAAAGGATAAAATAATAGGTTAGCAACCTCCCTGTAATCTCGATCCCCATAAAATTTCCCATATTAAATGATACCGCAAACACCCCGGGCGTGTTCAGGCTGATCCCATCTTCCCCCCCGGTGAGGCCAGTGAGCTTGGTGGCGAGGATTATGGCCAACTCTGCGATGGCCAGTGTGATCATGGCGAAAAAGATGGTTTTTACCCGAAGGGTGAGAAAGCTGATGAGCAGGGCCAGGGCAGCGGAGACGATCGCGGCAATGACAAAACCCAGAGCCAGATTGGCATAAGAAGGCATCCCGTATTTGCCAATAAGAAAGGCCACACAGTAGGCGCCTATCCCGAAAAACATGCCGTGGCCAAACGAGAGTATCCCGGTATACCCAAGAAGGATGTCAAAGCTGGCCACCAGCACAGCAAAGAGGACGATCTGCATGGCGAGATCGACGGTCTTGAAGGACGGGAACACAAAGGGCACTAAGAGGAAAAGAAGCAATAGACCTACCTTGAGAAAGAAGGTGCCGCTTCTGTACTGTCTTCTTTTTTCCTCTTCATGGAAGATCTGAACCGGGGTTGGTCCTGCCATACAAATGCCTCGCTATTTTCCTGCTGCAAAAAGCCCTGTCGGCCGGATGAGAAGAATGATGATCATAATCAGGATGTTGACGCCGGCGGCGGCCCAAGGCACAAGGTAGGCCACATAGTTATAAGCGAGTCCAACAATAAGTGCCCCCACCAAAGACCCGGTCACGCTCCCGAGGCCTCCGATGATGACCACTATGAATGCGAAAAGGAGATAGGTGCCGCCCATGTCTGGGTAAACCTGAAGGCTGAATATGGACATGGCCAACCCTCCCAGGGCCGCCAGCCCCGCACCCACGGCAAAGACCCCTGTGAAGAGCAGATAGATGTTGTGTCCCATGGCCTGGACCATATCCTTGTTCTCTACCCCGGCTCGAACGATGGTCCCCAGTTTTGTCTTTTTGAGAATGAGCTGTAGCACACCATAGACGATGGCGCCGATGACGATACAGATGACACGGTATCTGTAAACGATGACATCCATGATGTTCCAACTTCCCGCAAATGTGAGGGGTACGGTCATTACCTCATCGTTAGGCCCCCAGAAGACGCGGATAAGTTCCACAAGAACGATGGTTGCGCCAAAGGTGATGAGAATTTGAAAGAGGTGATTTCCGTAGACACGACGCACGATCACTCGTTCGAGGAGAATCCCCACAATGGCAACCGCTAACATGGCGGCGACAATGGCTATAGAAAAGACCGCCAGATTTTTAAGAACCGAATTGACGACTACCCATTTCATCAAATATTTAAAGACGCTGAAACCCACATAAGCCCCCCATGCAAACAGGGCGCCATGGGCAAAGTTGAGGACATCCATGAGACCGAAGATGATGCTCACGCCCGAGGCCACGAGAAACAGAAGCATCCCCATGGCGATGCCTGCAATCGTGAGGGTGAGATAGGTTTTGGGTTGTATCCCCATGAGGGGGAGGAGAAAAAGGACAACGGCGCCCGCTATGGTAAGTTCCTGGTTCCAACGCCTTAAAATGGACTCAGCCATTGAAGTTACTCCTGGGTTTTAGTCCTCAGCCTCGGAGATACCGAGATATTTGCTCTGCAACGCCTCGTCCTGGATCAGCGCTTCCACATGTCCGCTGTGGGCAACCATCCCATCGTCCAGGATGAAGAAATAGTCTCCCACCGAACTCGCCATGTAAAAATTCTGTTCCACCAGGACGACGACACTGTGTTCCTTGATCTGGTTAATGGCACCGATAACGGCATCCACAATGATAGGCGCGAGGCCCTTTGAGGGTTCGTCAATAAGGAGCAGAGAGGTGTCATTTACAATGGCTCTGGCAATGGCGAGCATCTGTTTTTGGCCACCGCTCAGGTTCCCGGCCTTTGCCTTCCAGAACTTTTTGAGATCGGCGAACATTTCTAAGGTCCTGTCCAGCCTGCGGGCCGTGGCCTCATCTTCCACGAGCATGGCCACTCGCATATTTTCTTCCACGGTGAGTTCGGAAAATATCCCCATGTTTTCCGGGACAAAACCAATCCCCATCCGGGCGATCTCAAATGGCCTGTTCTTCTGGATCTCCTTTCCCTTATAGATGATTTTCCCCTTGGAGGAAGGAAGAAGACCGATCACGGTCTTTAGCGCGGTGCTTTTCCCTGCCC
>JABMQV010000663.1 GCA_013203065.1 Desulfobacteraceae bacterium
CGTAGGGTGCCTCTTTATTTATTTGGCAATTGCAAAGAAATATGAACCCCTTCTCCTTTTGCCCATAGGTTTTGGGATATTTATCGTAAATTTCCCCCTTGTCCCCCTCATGGGGTTTTCTCACGGCCATGCCCAGCTCCTTCAGGTCTTTTACCGCTATGGGCTGCAGTGGGAAATCATCCCGTGTGTCATTTTCCTGGGACTTGGCGCCATGACCGATTTCGGCCCACTCATTGCCAATCCCAAGACCCTCCTTATAGGTGCCGGAGCACAACTCGGGGTCTTTATTACCTTTACGGGTACCGTACTCGTGGGCTTTACCCTAAAGGAGGCAGCGTCAGTCAGCATTATCGGAGGGGCTGATGGCCCCACAACCATCTATCTCACCCAGCATCTGGCCCCCCAACTCCTCGGCGCCAATGCCCTGGCAGCATACTCCTACATGGCCATGGTCCCCCTGATTCAGCCCCCCATTATGCGGTTATTTACCAATGATAAGGAGCGCAAGATCCGTATGCGCCAGTTGAGACCCGTATCCAGACAGGAAAAAATCCTTTTTCCCCTGGTAACAGTAGGCATCATCGCACTTCTTGTTCCCTCGGTTATCCCTTTGATGGGCATGTTTATGTTGGGTAACCTCATGAAAGAGAGTGGGGTGGTTGCCAGGCTGACCGACACTGCACAGGGTTCCCTTATGAACATCGTGACTATCTTCCTTGGGATAGCGGTCGGCGCCACCATGCAGGCGGACAAGTTTCTAAGCTGGAAACCACTCTTCATATTTGGTCTGGGCCTGGTGGATTTTGCCGTATGTACAATAGGCGGTATTATGACCGTCAAGATCATGAATCTGTTTTTGAAGGAAAAAATTAATCCCCTTATTGGATCAGCGGGTGTCTCGGCTGTACCCATGGCGGCGCGAGTGTCCCAGGTTCAAGGCCTAAAATATGACAAGACCAACCATCTTCTGATGCATGCCATGGGTCCCAATCTCGCGGGTGTCATCGGCTCGGCCGCAGCCGCTGGCATGTTTATTGCCATGTTCGATTAGTGGCTCAACCCTTGGATGGAAAGGATCTCCGCATGAGAGGTTCCGATAAACCGGCCTTTTCAAAGGAAGAGGATTGAGAAATGAAAAGCGCTATACTTTTTTTTGCCGTGGCATTCTGTGTCATTATTTCTGGCCCTGCAGGCGCTGAAAAATTCCTGGACGCCCCCGTTGTTCCGGGCGGAAAGACCCTAAACAAGACGGATGCCCGACTGGAGCTGAAGACCGACTTATCTCATGATGAATTGGTTGCCTTTTATAAGGAGGCGCTCAAGGATTTCAAAGACATAAAATTTCGGGTATGGAAGGATGCAACCTATATCGAAGACGACGGAAACCGGCCATGGCATTCCATTACCATTTCAAAGACCAACAGCAGGGGAGAGTCCGTCCTGATAATCAAAGACAATTGGACCTGGATCATTGGAACCCTGATTCTCAGATATATAGGGGTCTTTGTGGTCCTGATGGTCCTGTTGTTGGGAATGTCAGTGTCCGGAAAAATAATTTCCAGTACGATCAAGCGGGTGGAGGCAAGAAAACAAGAAGCAGGTAGCGCATAGGTCTCAAATTAAAACGTGGGGTTCGGAGGATAAAAAAGGCCTTTTCCGTGTTTAATTGGAAAAAGGCCTTTTGTTTACATTGCGCAGGCCCTTAGAGAGGAATATTGCCATGCCTCCTCTCGGGAAGGCTATCCCTTTTATTCTTGAGCATCATCAAGGCCTTGATCAACTTGGGCCGAGTACTTTCGGGAAAGATTATCTGATCGATATACCCCAGTTCTGCGGCCTTAAAGGGACTGGCAAAATTATTCCTGTATTCTTTGACCAACCTTTCCCTGGTGGCCTCGGGATCATCGGCCTCATCAATCTCTTTCCTGAATATGATGTTGACGGCCCCGTCGGGTCCCATCACGGCGATCTCGGCCGTGGGGTAGGCATAGTTGATGTCACCGTCATGGTGTTTGCTTGACATGACATCATAGGCCCCACCATATGCCTTTCGGGTCACCACAGTAACCTTCGGAACCGTGGCCTCACAATAGGCATAGATGATCTTGGCGCCATGCTTGATGATGCCCCCGTACTCCTGGTTGACTCCTGGTAAGAAGCCGGGCACATCCACAAAGGTTACGAGGGGGATATTGAAGGCGTCGCAGGTCCGAACAAACCTGGCACACTTCATGGAGGCATCGATGTCCAGGCACCCCGCCAAGAACCTGGGCTGGTTGGCAACAACCCCTACCACCATGCCGTTTAGCCGGCCAAAGCCTACCACCATATTTTTTGCCCAGTGCCTGTGGACTTCCAAAAAAAGGTTGCCATCCAGCACCGTGTGAATGATCTCCTTGATGTCGTAAGGCATCCTGGGATTGGTTGGGACCACCTTGTTTAGGGATTTGTCTCTCCGTTCCGGATCATCCGTGCATTCAACGGACGGGGGCATTTCGCGGCAATTCTGCGGAAGAAACCCAAGGATCTCCTTTACCCTGTCGAGGGCTGCCTGATCCGTGTCTTCTGCAAAATGCGCCACACCACTCTTTGTATTGTGGGTCATGGCGCCCCCCAACGCCTCGGGCGTTACCTCCTCAGAGGTAACCGCCTTGATCACCTGGGGCCCGGTTATGAACATGTTGCTTGTCTTTTTCACCATAATGGTGAAATCGGTCAGGGCAGGTGAATAGACAGCACCCCCCGCACAGGGCCCCATGATGACCGATATCTGGGGGATGACTCCAGAGGCCCAGACATTCCGCTTGAATATCTCTCCGTAACTTCCGAGGCTCACAACCCCTTCCTGGATCCTGGCCCCCCCGGAGTCATTCAACCCGATGACGGGGGCACCGCTCTTGATGGCCAGATCCATTATTTTGCACACTTTTTCTCCGAACGGCCCGCTCAAAGAACCACCAAATACCGTAAAATCCTGTGAAAAAACAAAAATTTCTCTGCCATTTACGGTTCCGTAGCCGGTGACCACACCATCGCCGGGAATCTTTTTCTCTCCCATGCCGAAATCATGACACCGGTGGACCACAAATTTGTCCAGCTCCTCAAAACTGTTCGGATCGAGAAGATAGTGGATCCTTTCCCTTGCAGTCATCTTCCCCTTAGCATGTTGCTGGTCAATGCGCTTCTGGCCACCACCCAGCTCAGCCTCAAGGTTTCTTCTCTCCAGTTCTTTGATCTTGTCTGCAATGTCCATCAAGGGTCTCCGGGGATCAACTGAATCAATAAGGGCTACTCAAGCACTACCAGTACTGCCCCTGCCTCCACGGCATCACCCTTTTGGCATTTCACTTCTTTTACCGTCCCAGAGGCTTCGGCAACTATGGGCAATTCCATCTTCATTGCCTCAATCACCACCACCTCATCACCTTCATTCACAGCATCACCCTCTTTAACCTTTATCTCCCAAACGTTCCCTCCCATGGGAGCGGTAACTTCACTCATAACAGATACCTCCTTTTTTTGTAAAAATTTTCTAACCCTAAACTGCCTGGTTGACACCCCTTTTCAGGGCATAGACAATTCCCCCGTCTTCTTTGGGCATTCTTGTGAGTGACGCTTTATATCATTTAGAAGATGCCGATTGTCAAGCACAATATACCAGAAAATTGCCAAAATGGCTGAGCAGCCACCTCCTATGCACCCGGGAGATCTTACAAAAGGAGTTTCTTGAACCAATGGGGTTGCCAGAACAAACTTTCCATAGTTCTTCATGTTCCGACACAGGCACTTTTTCCCGTGCCCTGTAGCTCCGGAAGGCCCTACAGGGCATCTCTGAGGTGGATAAAGGTTCTCTTGCACAGGGAAGATCTGTCTGATATATTTCAGGAAAAAGAATTGAAGAATTGAAGTTTCAAATTCAGTGGGGTTCTTTGTGTGAAATTCACACGCCGTGATTTTCTGAAGCGTTTCTTTTTAATCGGAGGCTCCCTATTGTTTTCGCCTCTTTCTCTCTACGCCAGGCAAAGAGAGCGAAAGGGGTGGCAGCCTGCCTATGTGAAATTGGAAAGAGAGGGAAAATTTGCCCAAAGGATTGAGGAGGCCTACGCCATTTTTGAAAACTGCCACCTCTGCCCCAGGGGCTGTGGGGTGAATCGGCAAAGAGGGGAAGCAGGGTTTTGCCGAACTCTGGCCGGAGCGGTGGTTTCCAGCGCCCAACCCCACTTTGGCGAGGAAATTTCGCTGGTGGGCCAGAATGGATCCGGGACCATCTTCTTCTCTAACTGCAATCTCCGTTGTGTTTTCTGTCAGAACTGGCCCATTGCCCATGCCGGGAGAGGAGAGAAAACAAAAGATGAAGACTTGGCGGACCTGATGCTTTATCTCCAAAAGATCGGCTGCCATAACATCAATTTGGTCACTCCCACACATGTCATGCCCAACATCTTGAATGCCACACGAATTGCCTTGAAAAAGGGTCTGCGGCTGCCCCTGATTTACAATACCAGCGGTTATGAGCGGTTGGAAATCGTGAGGTTACTGGATGGCATCGTGGATATCTATTTGCCCGATATGAAATACATGGATGCCCACCAGGCATCAAAATACTCAACCGGTGCTTCAGACTATCCGGATGTGGCAAGAGATGCGATCGTTGAAATGAATCGGCAGGTGGGAGAGCATATGACGGACAAACAAGGAATCGCCCTCTGTGGCCTGATGATTAGACATTTGGTGATGCCCAACCGCGTGGCTGGAACAGAAAAGTTCATCAAGTGGGTGGCCAAGGCCTTTCCCAAATCCACCTATATCAACATCATGCCCCAATACCATGTGGCATACAAGGCATTTGACTATCCTGAAATCGCCCGTGCCATCACCGTAGAGGAGTTTTTGGAAGCCATGGAATGGGTTGATAAATACGATCTTACCAACTTAGACCCCAGGGCTGTGGCCGTCAGGAAATTATACGTCCGGCGCCGGGCCGGTTAAGGCCCTCTTCCAACGAACCAACTTTTTCCCAGATGCCGGGGATGGGTCTTCCGCAGTATTGACACTTCCCCCCTTTCAGCCGTATGGCTTCGATCATGTACCCCATCCGTTGGATGACGATTTTCTTGCATCTTGGACAGAAGGTGTTCCAGGCCTCATGGCTCGGTATGTTCCCGATATAAACATATTCAAGCCCTGAGGAAAGGGCCACCTCCCGGGCGTTTTCCAGCGTTGCGATCGGGGTTGGGGGGAGTCGTCTGAGCTTGTGAAGGGGATAAAACCGGCTAAAATGAACTGGTGTGTCTGTACCCAACGCTTTCTTCACCCAAAGGCACATTTCTCTAATCAGCGACATATCATCATTCTTGGTGGGGATCACAAGGTTTGTGATCTCCAGGTGGACGTTCTCCTGTCTTAGTGTCTTCAGGGTTTCTAGAACCGGAGCCAGCTCTCCGCCGCATAATTTCCGGTAAAATGCCTCGGTAAATCCCTTCAGGTCAATTTGTGCTGCGTCCAGCACCTTGCACAGATTCCGCAAGGGGACCTCATTGATGAAACCGTTCGAATGCATGACGTTCAAGAGACCGGCATTCTTGGCGGCCCGGCTCATATCCAGCATATATTCATAGAAAATGGTGGGTTCCACGTAACTATAAGCGATAGAATGGGCTTTCATATCTTTGGCCCGCATCACTGCCTTTTCGGGTGAGACCTGATAGTTGTAAACATCTTCCGGGGAGGCCAAAGCGATTTCCCAATTCTGGCAGAACTTACAATCGAAATTGCATCCGGCGGTTGCGATAGACAAGGATTTGGTGCCAGGGAGGACATGAAAGAACGGTTTTTTTTCGATAGGTTCTAAATGGATGGCACAGGGAACCCCGTAGACCAGACTGTAGCATTTTCCCTGCCGATTCTCCCGAACCCTGCAGAACCCCCTCTTCCCTTCGGGAAGAATGCATCGTCTGGGGCAGAGGTCACACTGAATCTTTCCTCCACCCAGGCCAGTAAAATAGGGGGAAAGTTTGGTCTTGATGAGCCCCTTTTTGGCCATTTGTGCGCGCAAGGCCCCCGGAAGGCCGAAAAAATGAATGGCGGAAAGGGCACACAAACCCTTTCCACAAACCTTCAAGAACTCTCGTTTCGACAGATGGGGGCCATGCAAACTTTCACGGTTTCCATAATCTCTCATGTGGAGTTGGAGACCCTCAGGACGAGATTTTCGGAAATAAAACAAACTAACCGTTAAAAGTTAAAGATTAACAACACATAATCTACTTCATAAAACGAACCAGGAGATAAATCAAGCACCGGCTTGATCGCGAGATAAAGGTGGGCAGATTCAAACTACAAAAAAAGGCAGGCCTGAGCCCACCTTTTCAATCTCCGAAAGAGAGCTTTTCCTCTCTGTTACCCAACCATATCTTTCACTTTTTTCAGTGGCCTGATTTTGACAACATTGCGGGCCGGTTTGGCCTTGAACACTGTTTCTTCCCCCGTGAATGGGTTGATACCCTTGCGGGCCTTGGTGGCGGGTTTTCGTTTGACCTCAATCTTCATAAGTCCTGGAAGGGTGATTTGACCGGGTGAGCGCTTTTTAATATGGCGCTCGATGAGGATAGTCAGTTCATCAAACACTGAGGAGACCTGTTTCTTGTTCAGTTCGGTGTTCTGTGCAATTTCACTAATGATGCCGGATTTGGTCATGGGTTTTTTTACCGCCGTTATCTTCCTGGTCGGGGTTGCCTTTTTTGCCGGTGCCTTCTTAGCCGCTTTCTTTTTAGCCATAGATCCCTCCTTTTCCCTTCAAAATTATCGTTAATCCAATGGAAAACTCTGGCCCAACCATACAATACAGGCATACGAACGTTTATATAAGCACCTATGAGATATATGGCTCGTTTGATAATGTCAACCCGTTTATGTGAACTTCTTTAACAGGGGTAAAGAATATTGTGTCGCCAGAAAACAATCCCATTCCCTATGAAAGAAAGAATTTTTGCACCAAGTGGAGTTTGGGATTAATCATTTGACTGAGGGGGTGAGTTGATTCAAAGGGGAAGATGATTTCAAGGGATTTTGTGCCAACTTGTTCTTTTTTACAGAACAGTTGGAACAAATAATTTGCAGGGAAGGGCGCCTACCCACTTGAACACAGCGCTTGCCAGTTCATGTTTACGGGTGTCAAATTGACCAACAAACGAAGTTCCTGCAGACGAATGACCATGGCTTGTTTGGAAACGTTGGAAAACCCACCTGCCTCGCACATAGCAGCCGCAATGAAAGGCCAATGTTCAACACAAGGTTCCACATAAAGCGGCCCTCTCCCAACCGCGCTTCTAACATTGTCCAAGACAAGCGGTTCTGGACCACACACTTTTTCAAACGTCTCTCGAACCTCTTTTTCGGGCATCAGCAGACATGCCGCGAAATAATCGGCCTGCCACTCAATAGGTTCTCTAGCGTCCTTGAGTCTGCATACGATGGCCTCTTTCTTGGGACTAGTTCTTCCCTGAATGTCAGCATATTGGCGGTGTAGGATCCAGTGGCCAGCTTCGTGAGCGCAGGTAAAAACCAGTCTCCCCTCCGATCTAGGCTCGAACAACCTCTCGTTAATGCAAATCAATCTCGACTTCACATAGGTGGCTCCAAGCACATCCTTTACACCCAGCTTTTCTTCAAGGTCATCGTAGGAAAGCCTCAACTCCAAGGCTCGCTCAATGATATCTTCAACGGGTATGGGAGGCTTGACCGCGTATCCTACCACGGCCTGGAAGTCCTCGATGAGGGCTAAGGCCTTCTCTGCGATTCTTTCTCTAGATACCCAGGGAACCTTCATGTCCTTTCCTTTCCTCTTTTTCCAAGCCCAGCGATTTTGGCCAGTTGGGTAATCTTCTCCCAGTCATTTTCCTCAAACTCTTGATGTCTGGCCATCCGCAAAAAATCAGCAACCTCCGGCTCTCTGGCAACATAATCGGATAGCTCTGGATCCACCTTTTTCGCTGCAATCAGTAAGTCCTTTTTGTCAACCTTCAGGGCGGTGGAGATATTCAGGATCACTACCTCAGAAGGTGGGGGAACGTGTCCGTTTTCCACATCACTCAAATACCCGGCGGACTTATTTATGAGGCGGGCCAGTTCCCTGAGACCTATTCCTGAATTAATCCTTATCTCTCTCAGAATGTCACCAAAAGTTTTGGCCATGAGACAGCTCTTATCTCCGATTGTGTTCTATTATAACGAACAGGGCCTGTTTGTCAAGAAGAAAAAGGAGAAGTTCGGCCATGTGCATTGACAATGAGGCAAAGATTTGAAAATATTGAAATAAGGTAATTGTCAAATGAAACTTTCCATTATCATACCTTGTTATAATGAAAAGGAATACCTTTCCAAGCTGATTACCCTTGTAAAGGCATCACCTGTCAAAGAAAAGGAGATTATCCTGGTTGATGATTGCTCCAGTGACGGGACAACTGAATTAATAAAAACCGAAATTGAACCAAAAGTGGACAGGGTCATTTACCATGCAACCAACATGGGAAAGGGTGCGGCTATAAAATCTGGTCTCAAACACGTTACAGGAGACCTTGTCATAATCCAGGATGCTGACCTGGAATATGACCCCCAGGAATACCCTAAACTGATGGCCCCCATCGTTGAAGGAAAAGCAGACGTGGTTTATGGGTCTCGTTTCCTGGGGGGAGGTCCGCACAGGGTCCATCTGTTCTGGCACTATGTGGGAAACAAATTCCTTACCATTTTTTCAAATATGTTTACCAATTTGAACCTTACCGATATGGAGACCTGCTATAAACTATTCAGGGCGGAAATCATAAAGGAGATCAAGATTGAGCAAAAGCGGTTCGGAATTGAACCGGAGATAACCGCCAAGATAGCTGGAAAGAACTGCCGTGTCTATGAAGTAGGCATTTCATATTATGGCAGATCCTATGCGGAAGGAAAGAAGATCGGGTGGAAAGATGGCCTCAGAGCCATATATGTCATTTTGAGATACGGTATCTTCCGATAGGGCCCAGCAAGGGACGACACGAACGAAATTACTTCATCAAAAGCCATTCGTAGAGCGGAACTAAAGTTATGGTCCCCATATCCACTTTCAACATTTTTGAGTCATTCATAGTTATAATGACAGATCGTTTAAAGTCATACTCTCGCATCCCTGCCTCAAGGGAAGAGATCCCCCACATCCAAGTCTGAAAACGCAAAAGCATCTGAAATTGTTCAAATACTCAGCGCGCTGAAGTTCACCTAATGGATACCTGAACAAGAAGCATGTGGTTTCAGAATGTTAGAAATTGAGAAGGGGCTAGCTTATTATTGCATGATACTACAAGATACTTGACAGTATTTTGTAGTATCTGTTTCTGGAAAAACGTCAATGCAAAAAAGATCTACTGTATTGACCATTCGCTGGTCACTTCCATCAGCCCCGGCATGGAAATATTTCCTAAATCTTTAATATGCTCAGTCGCTCATTACTCATGGGGATCTCTTCAACCTTGAAGTGAGGAAAATGCTGTTTTGATAATAGTGGAATAGTGGCAACGTCCCCCTATTCCCGGACGGGTCCGCGGCAA
>JABMQV010000664.1 GCA_013203065.1 Desulfobacteraceae bacterium
AAAGGTCCATCTAAGCCATTACACCGGGAAGGGGCAGACCCTCACGGCCTATGGGCGTATCCGTCTTAACCGCGGCAAGCGGCAGATAATTCACCCTGATATCACGTTGGTTGGGGATGCGAGGGAGCAAGTCTCCCTGGGATTTTACCCTGTCTATCCGGCGGTTAAGGGGATTTCAGGGCAGGTCTTGAGATCTTTGATCAGACAGACCCTGGCCCTGGGGCAAGAAGCTATCAAGGAGATTCTTCCGGAGGAGACGATCCGCCGGCTTGGCCTCCCACGACTTGGAGAAGCCCTAAAAAATATTCATTTTCCCCCCGATGGCGTATCCATTGATCTACTGAATCAATACAAGACAAAGGAACATAGGAGACTCATCTTTGATCATTTTTTTTACGTGATGATCAATATCGTTTTACGGAAAATGTCCTCCAGGGAAAGGACCGGACCGGTCGTATCAGTCCCCAAGGATTTGGAAGATCGTCTCTTGAATTATTTCCCCTTTTCTCTGACAGGCGACCAGCTTCGCACTATCAGAGAAATAGCGGGTGACCTGGCGATTGGTCGGCCCATGAATCGATTGCTCCAGGGAGATGTGGGATGCGGCAAGACCGTTGTGGCCGCCGTGACCTCCCATATGGTCATCCATAACAACTGGCAGGTGGCAATAATGGTCCCCACACAGGTGCTGGCCCAGCAGCACTTTGCATATTTCTCCTCTCTTCCCAGGGGTATGGGATTCCGCCCGGTCATCTTGACCGGTAGGTTAAGAACGTCTGATCGGCTAAAGCGATATGAAAAGATCAGAAACGGGGAATATAATCTGATCATCGGGACCCAGGCCCTGATTCAGGAGGGGCTCTCTTTTGCGAGACTGGGCCTGGTGGTCATCGATGAACAGCATCGGTTCGGTGTGAGACAGCGATCCTTACTTGATAAAAAGGGGGAAAACCCGCATCTCCTGGTGATGACGGCGACCCCGATCCCAAGGACCCTTGCCATGACCGTCTTCGCTGACCTGGATATCTCCGTGATCAAAGAATATCCCAAGGGGCACCGTCCGGTAGAGACTTTCCTGGCGGACGCAACCCAGAAGAGAAAGGTGTTCAACACCCTGTATCAAAGGTTGTCAAAAGGGGAACAGGGGATGGTCATCTGCCCTGTAATCGAAGGATCAGAGGAAGAGGATCTGAAAAATGTTGTGGAGATGCATGAAAGACTGACCCAGCTGTTTGAACCCCGGTTTCGTGTTGGGCTGATCCACGGCAGGCTATCTGCCGATCAAAAGGATCGGGTCATGGAGGAATTCCGGGGGGGAAGGATAGATCTCTTGGTGGGGACGACGGTGATAGAGGTGGGGGTTCATGCGCCGGGGGCCACGATGATGGTGATTGAACACCCGGAACGCTTTGGATTGTCCCAGCTCCACCAATTGAGGGGTCGGGTGGGAAGGGGTTCCAGGAGGGGGCTCTGTGTGCTCATGGTCTCTGAAGACTCATCCCATGAGAGCCTGTCCAGGGTGAAGGTGCTGGCTGAGAGCAATGACGGCTTTGAGATCGCTGAAAGAGACCTGGAGATGAGAGGTCAGGGAGAGCTTATGGGGACGAGACAGGCAGGGGCAGGAGAACTGGACCTGGGGGCAGTCTTTAGGGAGCCGGAACTCCTGACGGCCGCGAAGGAGGAAGCACAAAAAATCCTCCGGACCGACCCACGACTCTTGAGTCCCGAGAATCACAGGATAAAAGAATTGATTTCAACCCGGTCCGTATTCTCAACCGATTAGATGCCTTTTCTCCTTGATAAGAACCGTACAGAGGATCGCTGCGAGGGCCATAAACGCCGACAAAATAAAGGCCAGTTTGTAACTTCCGGTCTCATCAAATATCACGCCTCCCGCGTATGCCCAGATGCCTCCGCCCAGATGGTGAATGGTGGCGATAAAGCCTGATAGAATACCCACATGAGAGAATCCATAGAGCCTTCCAACCAGAGTGGTGGTCAGCGGAGCAGTGATAAGAAAGGTGAAGCCAAAGAAAAGG
>JABMQV010000665.1 GCA_013203065.1 Desulfobacteraceae bacterium
AATCCTTTGAAACCCGACCGTTTCATCCATAGAGGCCGCTTGCTCCTGCTCGGGGCCACGTACCACGAGTAATGGGCATGGAAGCGTGCGCATCAACCGCTCCGTTACTGATCCAAGAACCAGTCGTTTTAGACCGGAGCGGCCTTGGGTAGCTGAGACCACCAGGTCCGCATCTTTCTCCTCAGCTAAGCGGGCTATTTCACCGGCAGTATGGCCGACCGGAACCAGTGGTTCCCAATCCACAGGCTGATCACCGATCAATCTCCGAAGATCATCGTGGGCATAATCGGTGATTCTTATCTCACGTTCCAAAGGTTCCAAGAAACCTTCTCCGTACATGGCAACAGCGGATAGATCGATTACATGGCACAAATAGAGCTTGGCGCCAAATTCTTTGGCCAAAGCAGTCCCGAAAGGAATGGCGATATTGGAGAGGTCTGAAAAATCGGTGGTGCAAATAATATTTTTTAGTTCAATTTTCATGGCGTTGTTCCTCCTTTCGCTCCGGATGGGTTATACCAAGTCGCTTTATTGGAAAAGAAGTATAAAAAGATTTGCCTTTAGTGTCAATAATGAGGATTTCCTATGATACCGGGATTTTTGGGTTTATGGCGGGAGGGTATGCAACCCTCCGGGGGTCCTGGAGTCAGGTGTCGGGTGTCAGGAATTGCCTTTCAATCGTCAATATTCAATCGGTAATGCTGAATACTGGTTTGGTTTCGGCCGAGGGCCACATTTGATCTATGGATGTCCCGCAGTCCCGGTTGTGTCAAATCATGTAGTGTCTGAACTCTCTCTTATCGCTGACCTCGACAGATAGGATGTCCTCTCTTGCGTTCCTTTTTACCCTGACATCGCTCACCTCACCTTCTTCCACATCACTGTATGCCAGGGTGATGTCAGCCGCCAATTCAAGGGAATCATCAGATGGTTCCCCCAGGACGAGAACGGTGGGACCGGGGACGGAGTCCGACCTTATGACGAGATCTTCATCCGTGGAGAGGGCGTGAATGGCCTCATTTTCACCTTTGTTCCTACCAACCACTACTTTCGTGTGCGGACCGATTCTAAAATGTCTTCCCAGTTTCAAGAGTTCGATCTCTCTTACCTGAGGGTCCCTTCCGGAGGCAAACAGGTCTTTGAGCCTCGATGAAAAGGCCTTTTCTGTCAGGAGACACCCGCCGGCCGGTGAGGGATATTCTCTTATGTTCATCTCTTTAGCCAGGAGCATCTGCGGTTTTCTTGAACGTCCCTGAAAGTCCATCAAGAGATCTCTTTTTACCCATCCTTCCTCTTCCGGAATTGTCAGAGGGAGATGTTTGGCTGACAGGGGCCTGAGGAGGAGACGGTTGAGGCCGCTTTCGGCGTTCACCAAAGAAAGCGCCCCTCTATTTTGAGACATGGGTCTCTGACCCAGGACCTCTCCTGTCACGACAAAATCTGCCTTTTCCCCTTCAAGCATCTCACCCGCGATCCTGAACATGAGGGCATGGCAGTCGATACAGGGGTTCATATTCCCCCCGTAACCGTACTTTGGCCCTTTGACAACTTCCAGATGACGTTCAGTTATGTTCACGACCCGAAAGGGGAGGTCCAGGGATTTTGCCGATTTCCTTGGCTTCTTGGATGAAAAAAACGGGGTTTCAAAAAAAAAGGCCAGGACATCAACGCCTTGGGCCCTTATCAGGCTTGCGGCCAGCATGCTGTCCAGGCCTCCGGAAAAAACACAAAGGGCTTTCATGTCATGTTTTTACTTTCCCCTTACAATCCGGCTTCTGTCAATGCCTTTACGAGTGATTCCTGTTCCTCGGTGAGCTTTTTGGGGACAGCGATTCCGATTTTCACAAAGGCATCTCCCCGTTTGTTGCCATTTCTACCGGGCAGACCGTAACCCTTTAACCTGAACTTGGCGTTTTCTTGAGTGCCCGGCGGAACTTTGAGTTTCAGTAGTTTCTGATCAATGGTCGGGACTTCGATTTCGGCGCCAAGCACCGCCTCTGAGAACTTGATCTGCTGTTTCAGATGGAGATCGGCATTTTCCCTTCTGAATACGGGGTGATCAAGGACCTTGATCATTATGAACAAATCTCCCGGGGGGCCCCCGTACATACCCGCCTGGCCCTTGCCCCGGAGTCTCAACTTCTTCCCTTCGGCAATTCCAGCAGGCACCTTTACAGAGACCTTCTCCTGACGCCCGGCCACCTGATAGGCGATGATCTTGCTCGTGGTCTCGCACAATTCTTCCAGGGCCATGGGAAGCTCATATATCAGGTCCTGACCTTTCGCTGCCCGGTTTTGCCCCTGAAAGCCGCCCCCATGGGAAAAGTTTTGGCCGGTGCCGCCCCTTCCCCCAAATAGGTCGTGGAACGAGCCCTGACCCCTTCCACCGCCTCCGAAACCGAATTCCTTAAAAATACTCCCCAGGTCAAAACCCCTAAAAATGTCCTCCTGGGTAAATTTGCTCTGGAAGCCTTCGGCACCGAACATATCATACTGCTTTTTCTTTTCCGGATCACTCAGGACGGCGTAGGCCTCACTTATTTCCTTGAACTTGGCTTCGGCTGATTGATCATCCTTGTTACGGTCAGGGTGGTATTTGAAGGCCAGCTTTCGGTAGGCCTTTTTGATCTCTTCGGGAGAGGCTGGTTTTGAAACCTCCAAGATCTTGTAATAATCTTTACTCGGCATGGTTTTCTTACTGTTCCGCTCTTGGGCCGGGAATGGGATTGAAAAATTTGGATCAACTAAAAATCTAATCACAGGCGGAAAGAAGTCAAGGTGGTACGCCTCTCCCGCACATGGATCTGGAGGTGGCTATTTTCCCCTCTGGTTGTTGGGTCCGTTGACCCACCAATCCGTCTGTTTGTCGAACCACCACTCCGACCGGTCGGTTGTGAGGACTTCCTTTGCCAATCCCTTGGCACCGTCGGTAATGAGCCTCTGGACAGCAAAGGATAGCCAGTCTCCAGCACCGGGGTTGCCCAGGTCCAGCTGCTCCTTCAGTTCAAAGATCAGGTCCAGCTGATCCGCATCCCTTGCAAGGTGGGCCTCCAACGTACCATCGGCATTGAACTCCTGGGTGAGGGTGATGATCTCATCGCCTTGGGGGAGTTCTCGAACCTGATCACGAAGGGCCTTTTCTTCATCCGCCTTTACATATCTCTTGTTGACATAATTGTGGTCTCCGGTCCTGGCCTCGGGAAGATCATGGAAAAGGCACATGAGGATTACTTTGTTGAGGTCCGCATCGGGTTCCTGAGAGGCGAGCACATATCCGATGACGGCCGTACGAAAGGAATGATCGGCCACCGATTCCCCGCCGGACCCCAGAAACTGGTAGCCTGTCCTGGGAGTCTTTTTTAACATCCCCACTTCAAATAGAAATTTTGCGCTTCTTTTCATAATGGCCTTTGAATAGGTAGATGATATGGAAAAGTCAAGAAGGATTTGTCGAGGCCTTATCTTGATTTATTCAGGGGAAGTGTTTACTATTGAGCCCAGCCGGGCATCATGGGGTGCAGGCGATTCCTCGAGCAAAAATATTTCTTGGAAAAAAACCGCGTAACGCATTTGAACGGATGACGTTTTGAAATGGAAATTCGAACCTATCCCGATCCGATTCTGAAGACACCTGCCGAACCGGTAAAAAACGTAGATGGCCAGCTCCAGGGGTTGATCGATGATATGATCGGAATCATGTACGCGGCACCGGGCATCGGTTTGGCCGCCAACCAGGTGGGGGAACTGAAACGGGTGATTGTCTTTGATCTCGAACCAGGCGAAACAGGGAGAAAACCGGGCGTTCTGATCAATCCGGAAATCGTCCTGGGCGGGGATGAAATTCTCCGGGAAGAGGCATGCCTCAGCGTGGTTGATTACTCGGCAGAGGTTGCCCGAAAGACAGAGGCCATCGTCAAGGGGCTGGATCGGCACGGCAACCCATTGACCATAGAGGCCAAGGACCTGTTGTTGGCCATTTGTCTGCAGCATGAGACGGATCATATAAATGGGGTTCTCTTTATTGATCGTATCAGCAGCCTCAAAAGGGGCTTATACAAAAAGAGGCTCCAGAAGATCTTGAAGGGAAAATAGAAAATATACAAGATCGTATGATCAGGCGGAAGATTGAAGATTGGCTGAGCTGGCTCGGCCTTGGCCAGGTGTCGATTCGCAGCCAATAAGGCCTTTTTTGGCGGGGTAAACAATGGCCATTTTGAGGAGCATTCCATTGCCGGGGGATCATGACATCGGCGGATCATAGAAACGAGGAGAGGTTCCCCGGACGACCCAAGATCATTTTCATGGGGACACCTGACTTTGCGGTGCCCTGCCTGAGGAGTCTGATGGAATACGGGCACGAGGTCGTGGCCGTGGTGACACAGCCGGACAGGCCCAAAGGCAGGGGCAGAAAGGTGGCTGCTTCGCCGGTCAAGCGGGTTGCCACCGACTACCGGCTCGAGGTCCTCCAACCCGAAAGGTCATGGGACCCACAGTTTTGTGAGAAGGTGCGCCGCAAAGGGCCTGATCTCTTGATTGTCGTGGCATTTGGCCAAATCCTTAGAAATGAACTCCTTGATATCCCACGATGGGGGGCAATAAATATCCATGCCTCGCTCCTGCCCAAATACCGCGGGGCCGCTCCCATCCACTGGGCCATTCTGAATAATGAAGCCAAGACCGGACTTACCGCCATGCGGATGGACCAAGGGCTTGACACAGGGCCCATCCTCCTTCAGGAAGAAGTAGCCATTGACCAGGATGAAACCGCCGGTCAGCTTCATGAAAGGCTTTCGGGCCATTCCGGGAATTTTTTGTTAAGAACCCTCAAGGGATTGGAAGCGGGTCGGTTAAAGGAGAAACCCCAGGATCACCCGGGCGCCACCTATGCCCGCAAGATTGACAGGCAGATGTCATTGATAGGGTGGGATCAAACGGCCCATAAGGTGTCGGCCCTTATAAGGGCACTGGATCCATGGCCTGGGGCCCTCACCTCTCTCGAGGGAAGGGAGATCAAGCTCTTCTCGTCCCGGGTCCTTGAGGAAGAGCGGTTGGACACCTTACCCGGAAAGGTGGCAAGGCGGGTCGAGGGTGCCCTTGAAGTGGAAACCGGCAGGGGAGTCCTGGAGATCAGGGAGTTCCAGATCCCGGGCAAAAAGAGACTTGGTGCCGACGATTTCCTTCGAGGCTTTCCCCTGGTGGAGGGCGCAGTATTTGGCAGATGAGATAAAAGAGCTGAGTTTGAAGGTAAAAGTATCCGGGGGGAAGACGGAAAAGGACGCACTCGAGGATTCGCAGCCCCCCCAGAAGAGAATTTTTGTCTTTCTCCTGTTGATTACGTGCGTTGTTCTGGTCGGCCTGGCCTTCCTGCTCTGGTGGGTCCCCTATATGGGCCTGGCCGGCATTCACAAAAGGCTTCCCCTGGTCCTGGCGGTTGTCTTTGCCGGTCTCGTGCTCTTTGGCCTGGGGGGTGCCTTGACCCTCGTCTTTACCATTATCCGGGGGAAGAATCTTTTTTTTAACCGCAGGATCCGGGGGGTGGTTATCCGCATCCTGTTCCCCTTGCTTGTCGTGGTCGGCAGGTGTTTCGGCATAAGCAAGGAAGAGACCCGGAGATCCTTTGTGGCGATTAATAACAAGCTCGTCCTCGCCGAGGCCAAAAAGGTGAGACCTGAAAAGCTTCTCATACTCCTACCGCACTGTCTCCAGAACCACGACTGCACGGTGCGAATCACCGGGAGCGTGGAGAATTGCGAGGCCTGCGGCAAGTGCAAGATTAAGGACCTGGTGGCATTGTCGGAAAAATATCATGTCCCTGCCTCTGTGGCCACGGGGGGTACCTTGGCCAGGAGGATCGTCGTGGAGAAAAAGCCGACGGTCATTATTGCGGTGGCCTGCGAGCGGGACCTCACAAGCGGGATTCAGGACAGCTACCCCATCCCGGTCTTTGGCATACTCAACAATAGGCCCTTTGGCCCCTGTTATGATACGGACGTGAATCTGGAACTGGTTGAACATGGAATGACCATCTTCTTGAAAAGTGTAGGCGGTGATGCCAAGGGACCTGGCGCTACGGGTGCTCAACAGGCTGGACCTTAGCCCCGCCTTTCCAGATCGTGACCTGGAACGGGCCTTCCAGCAGAAACCCAATTTTGCAGAACGGGATCGTGCCTTTGCAGTCCACCTGGTGCAGGGAGTTCTCCGATGGCGACTTCGGCTCGACTGGATCATCCAGAATAGCCTCCGATTTTCCTTTGATAAGATTGATCCCCCCATTCTCAATATCCTCCGTATCGGTGTCCATCAGATATTTTTCATGGACCGGGTCCCGGACGCGGCTGCCGTGGATGAGGCGGTAAACCAGGCAAAGGCCATCGGCCGGAGACATGTGGTTGGCACCGTCAATGGAATCCTGAGAAATATCTGCCGCCACAAGGACCAGGTTCGTTTTCCCCGGCGTGAGGCGGACCCGATCGGCTATCTTTCCGTGTATTATTCCTATCCTGTGTGGTTGGTGAAAAAATGGATCAAGGAACTGGGGATGGACGCGGCAGAACACCTCCTGGAGGCCGGGAACGAGATTCCTCCCTTAGTCATCAGGACCAATACCCAAAGGGTTGACAGAGAAAGACTGAGGGGGCTTCTGAAAGAGGAAGGGGTCACGGGAAGGCCGACCCCTTATTCCCCCGAGGGCATAAGGATTGATGGCCTAAAGGGCTCCGTCACCCGATTGAAAAGCTTCCAAGGTGGTCTGTTCCAAGTCCAGGGCGAGGCCGCGCAGATCTCTTCCCATCTGCTCTTTGCGGGTCCGGGTGAAGATATCCTTGATTTGTGTGCGGGTCTGGGAGGTAAATCCACGCATTTGGCGCAACTTACCGGGTGCAGGGCCAGGATCGTTGCCCTTGACATAAACCATGGCAGACTGGTAAGGCTTTCACAGAGTTCGCGGCGTCTGGGGATCAGCTCCATCGAGCCGGTTGCTGGGGATGCCGGCAACCATTCTTCCCATCTGTTTCGCCGAACCTTTGGCAAAATTTTGATTGACGGGCCTTGTTCCGGCCTGGGCGTTATTTCCAGACATCCGGACGGAAAATGGTCCAGGGATGAAAATGATATAAGGAGGCTGGCGCGGCTGCAGAAGGGCATCCTGAATCAGGCGGTGCCCCTCCTGAGAAAGGGAGGCACGATGCTGTATGTGACCTGTACCCTTTCAAGGGAGGAAAACGAAGGGGTGGTCAAAGATTTTTTGAGAGAAAACAGCGGGATGGCAGTCGAGGACCTGAGCGATCTTGCGCCTGCTTGGTGCACCGGGTTGATCGATGATCATGGCTTTTTCAAGACCTTTCCTCATATTCACGAAATGGAGGGGTTTTTCGGGGCCCTGTTCACCAAAAGGAATACTCGCTAGATGTCCAAAGGAAACCTGCCAGGGAGGAACATAACATATGGGAAAGATAGCACCCTCAATACTTTCGGCGGATTTTTCCCGGCTGGGGGAACAGATCAGAGAGGTGGAGAGCGCCGGAGCCGATTATATCCACATAGATGTGATGGACGGGCATTTTGTCCCCAATATAACCATCGGCCCCATGATCGTCGAGGCGGCCCACAGCGTCACGGAATTGCCCCTTGATGTCCATCTGATGATTTCCGACCCGGATCCGTTTGTTGATGATTTCGCAAGGGCGGGCGCCAGCATCCTGACCGTCCATGCGGAGACCCTCAACCATGTTCACAGGACCATTCAACATATCAGGGATAAGGGGGTCAGGCCAAGTCTCGCATTGAACCCTGCCACGCCCCTGGATGTCCTGGAATATATCCTGGATGACCTGGATATGGTGGTGCTGATGACGGTCAATCCTGGGTTTGAGGCCCAAAAATTTATCCCGGAGGTCATACCCAAGATAGAGCGGCTGAGGGAGGAGATCGATAGAAGAGGTTTGGAAGCGGACATAGAGGTTGACGGGGGCATAAACCCTGACATAATTGGACAGGTGGCCGCGGCCGGCGCCACTGTCTTTGTGGCAGGTTCCGCCATTTTTTATAGCGAAGATTATCAAGAGACCATCCGTTTGATGCGGGAGAGAATCAAAGATCCCAATGACAAAGGGGCTCCATAGAAATGGATGTGCGGTCCATCGAAATCAAACAGGATATGCCGGGATTTGATTCCTTTTTTGTCTCCTGGGTCTGTCAGGACGGCCTCAACATGGTTGTTGACGTGGGGCCGGCCAACACGGCGGCCCGGCTGGTTGAATCCCTGGGGGCCCTGGGCCTGGAGAGGGTTGACTATGTCCTTCTGACCCACATTCATATCGACCATTGCGGGGGTCTGGGAGACCTGCTGGCGCGTTACCCCATGGCAAGGGCCATCTGTCATGACAAGGCAATAGCGCATATGGTCGATCCTTCAAGGCTCTGGAAGGGCAGCTTGAAGGTGCTTGGGGAGATGGCCGACGCTTATGGATCTCCCAAACCCGTCCCGAGGGGAAGGTTAATCCCTCACAGTGAAAGCGACCTGAAAGACCTGACAATAATAGAGACCCCGGGCCACGCGGTTCATCATCTGAGTTTCGTTTATGGTCATCGACTTTTTGCGGGGGAGGCAGGGGGGAACTACTTTATCATGGGGGATACTGAATATCTGCGTCCAGCCACTCCCCCCAGATTCTTCTTCGAGGTTTCCCTGGGAAGTATTGATCGGCTGCTTTCGCTGGAAGATCAGCCCATATTCTTTGCACACTTTGATCAAGCCGAAGGTTCCCACAGGGTATTACAAAAATCTCGCGAGCAGCTGGTCCTTTGGAAGAAAATCATTTATGAACAGGTACGAAAGGGGGATCAGGAGCTTTTGGAGAGATGTGTGGAGGCGCTGGTAGGCCAGGATCCAAACCTGAAAGGCATTGGCAAGATGGACGATGACACCGTGAAACGGGAGAAATTCTTTATGGCCAATGCCATCAGGGGCTTTATCGGGTATTTTAAAGAGAAGGATAACGAATAGAAATTATGAAAGACAACGATCATTTCGAAAGGGTCAATTTTGAGACCCTGATAGAGACAGACGGATACGATCGGATTCAAGACAGACTAAACATCATTGATGTTTTCCTGGGTACGGAAGAACACGTCACGATTGATGGGATGCGCAGACTCCTTTCGGAAAGGGGATATGATTACGAGCCTGAATTTGTCAGGCAGTGTATGAACAGGATGGCGGATCTTGGGTTTGCCCAAAAGAAGAAATTCAAGGATCAGCCCATACGGTATGAGCATCGGCATCTGGGTCGGCACCACGATCATTTCATCTGCACCAAATGCGACAAGATCGTTGAATTTGCCGACCAGGGCATGGAACGATTGCAGACAAAGGTCGCGGCAAGCCACGGATTTCATATGCTTCAGCACCGGATGGAAATCTACGGTCTTTGCTCTGAATGCTTGGCACGAAGGAAACCTCTGATGCCCTTGGAAATGGCCAAGCCGGGCGAAAGGGTCGTGATACGGGAGATGACCGGCGGGAAGAGTGCTTTGGCACGGCTGTCATCCATGGGCCTGAGGTCCGGGGATCAGATCGAGATTATCAACAACACCGGAAAGGGCAGGATCATCTTGGGCCGTGATCATACGAGGCTTGCCATAGGAAGAGGCGTCGCCCAGAAGATCATGGTCTCAGTGGCGGACAAAGAGGGGGCGGATAAGGGCGTCACGTGATCCTTTGCAGGAATTCCCTCAGCCTGTCCCTGATGACCCTTATGAATCTTTCCCCGCCGCTTCGATGGTCATAACGTTCTCGTTCCTCCGGGGTCACTGCCTCTGGGATATGACGCAGCTTTAGCTTGATGATGGCCATGTGGTCATCCAGGAGAAACCTGCGATAGATCAGGTCCAGGGGGGAGATCCTGAATTCCCCTTTGGAGATAGATGCCCCCCAGTCAATGACGTAGGGCAGGCCGTCATCCCCCAACAGGGTATTGGGCGCCCGCTTCAAATCACAGTGGGCCACACCTCTTTTGTGGAAGCCCTCCACCAGGTCTTTCAAGGCGGAAAAGAACGATTTGGGAAGCCTCATCTCCTTTTCAAGATTCTCCAGACTCCTTCCCGGTATCTCCTCCATCACCAGGGCAAGCCCGTCAAGTACGCGATACAGCCTTGGTACACCCTTTAGGTTGTTCAATTTTCTCAAGGCCTTGCCCTCCCTCCATACCAGGAAACGGCCGATGGTATTTCGAAAGAAGAATCTGTTGGCGCTGTAATCTTTGACCACGGCCCGCATCCCGTTCTCCTCCACAACCCAGATGGCGGGCCTTGTGCTGGAAGGCCTCCTCACGATGCCGCACTGATTTTTCAGAAGGTTGGATAGCTTTAAGGTCTCAAACATAAACGGTTACTCACGGCGAATGATACTTAAAATAGGCGGCGCACGTCCCTTCACTCGAAACCATACAGGGCCCAATTGGATTTCGGGGCGAACAGGTCTTGCGGAAGAGCTTACAGTCCGGAGGTGTGGCGGTTCCCCGCAGGATCTGGGCACAGGAGCACCCCGGGGGCTCTTTGGCCGGTGGGACATCAAGATCAAATCGGTCCCTGGCATCAAGGGCTGAGAATCCAGCCCTGATTGCCAGCCCGCTTCGGGGTATGGTGCCGAGACCTCGCCACGGGGAGTCGCAGGTTTCAAAGACCTCATCCATTATCTTCAAGGCCCCCGGGTTCCCTCCGGGCGTGGCGCCCCGCACATATTGGATTTCCACCTCTGCCCTTTCCCCCTCTATCTGTTCCACAAGCATCAATATCCCCTGAAGGATATCAATGGGTTCAAAACCTGTCACAACACAGGGAATGCAATATTTGGAAACGACCGCTTCATAGGCTGAGGCACCGATGATGGTGGTTACATGGCCGGGACAGATAAAGCCGTCGATATCAAGGTCCCCGCCTGAAAGAAGGGCCTCCATGGCAGGCGGGAGGAGTTTGTGTGCGGACAGGACCGAGAAGTTGGACCGTTGACTCTGATGGGCGGTCTTGATGGCGGCTGCCACCGTTGGGGCGGTTGTCTCAAAACCGATTCCCAGAAAGACGATCTCCTTTTTGGGGATTTCACCGGCAATCTTGAGGGCGTCGAAAGTGGAATAGACCACTCTGACATCCGCCCCTCCGGCCTTTTCTTCATCAAGGGAAGAGCTGGTCCCTGGGACGCGAAGCATGTCACCAAAGGTTGTTACAACAACACCCGGTAATCTTGCCAATTTTATTGACCTGTCAATCTCTTCCGTTGCCGTTACGCAGACAGGGCAGCCTGGTCCTGAAACCAAATCGATGGTCTCCGGAAGAAGGCTGCGGAGCCCGTGCCTGAAGATAGACATGGTATGGGTACCACAGATCTCCATTAACCGAACGGGTTTTTTTGAGGTTTCTCCGATCTTTCGCGAAAGACCCCTTGAGACCTCTCCATCGCGGTATTCATCGATGTATTTCATGGCCCTCCCCTCAGGACTTGCCCAGGCCCTTAACCTGCTTGTTCGTCATATCTTCCTTTTACACCACCATACCTCAGGCCCGCGCAAATTGCCTGCCCCAGGGCCAATGAACCATCATTGGTCGGGACCGCGGCGTGGCTAAATACAGTGAATCCGGAATTAATAAGTTTACGCGTCAACCCGCGGAGAAGCGTCACATTCTGAAACGTCCCGCCGCTCAAGGCCACCTGATCTATCCCGGTCTCCTCCCTGATCCTGGTACAGGCATCCTTATACATAGCAATCAAGGTATTATGAAACCGTCGGCTGATCAACCCCCTTCCAATCCCATTCCGGATGTCTTCCACCACCCCTTTTATGATCTCGTCCGCAACCATAACCCACTTGTCTCCCACCTTTTTGATCTCCCACGGGTAGGTCCCCGTGGTCCGGCGGGTCTGGCACATTTCCAGCTCAATGGCCGCCTGACCTTCGTAAGCGACTTCGTGTCTGATACCCAAGAGGGAAGAGACCGCATCGAAGAGCCTTCCACAGCTGGAGGTGAAGGGCGAGTTGACCTGCTTCCGGGCCATCTGGAGGATGATCTGGGCCTTCTTCCGGTCCAGGTCCCGAATGAACGGAAGTGGCAGGTCAAAGATCTGATCTCCATATGCCTTATGGAGATACACAAGGGCCATTCGCCAAGGGGACTTGACCGCTCTATCTCCTCCCGGGAGGGAAACATAGTCAAGATGAGCCGCGCGCGCGAATGACGTGAGATCAGAGAGCAGGATTTCCCCTCCCCATATCTGCCCGTCAATGCCGTAGCCTGTTCCGTCCATGGCCAGGCCGATGACGGGGCCTGTGAGCCCATTTTCTGCAAGGCAGCTTACGATGTGCGCGTGGTGGTGCTGAACACCCAATCGAGGCAACTCCACCTGTTTATTGGCATATCCGGTGGTAAGGTAGTCAGGGTGCAAATCGTGGGCAAGGAGTCGTGGTCGAATCTCCAGGATCCTAGTGAGGTGCGAGACGGTGACCTGAAAGAACTCAAGGGTCTCAAGGTTCTCCATGTCTCCAATATGCTGGCTCAGGAAGGCACGGTTTTCTTTGGTAAGGCAGATGGTATTCTTGAGTTCTCCACCCACCGCAAGGACAGGGGGAAGATCCATCATTTCTTTGGAGAGGAAAATAGGAACCGGTACATACCCTCTGGAACGTCTGATGAATCTTGGGACGCGATCCACAACCCTGAGCACAGAATCGTCACTCCTGAGATAGATGTCCCGGTTGTGGAGCAAGAAATAGTCAGCAATGTGGCCCAGGCGCCTGAAGGCCTCTTTGTTGTCGATCGTGATCGGTTCTTCTGTCATATTGCCGCTGGTCATGACAAGGGCCTTAAAGCCCCCTTCCATCAACAGGTAGTGGAGCGGGGTGTAAGGCAAAATGATCCCAAAGTATTTGTTTTTGGGGGCAACCTGGGATGATAGGCCGTGAAACCGGCGCTTTTTTGAAATCACAATGGGACGCTCAAAAGAGGTCAATAGTTCGGCTTCCGCGTCATTTATGTGGGCAAGTCTTCGGGCGAGCTCCAGGTCCCTTACCATGAGGGCCAGGGGTTTTTCTTCCCGGTGTTTTCTCCTCCGAAGCCTCATGACCGCAGTGTGGTTGGCCGCGTCCACAGCCAGATGAAACCCGCCCAACCCCTTGATGGCAAGGATGCGGCCATTTCTCAGGAGAGAGGTTGCCTCTCTGATTGGGTCTTGGCAAAGGACCTTACGGCCGTCGGGTCTGTGAAGGGAAATTAATGGCCCGCATTTCCAGCACGCATTGGGCTGGGCATGAAATCGCCGGTCCTTGGGATCATCATATTCCCTTTGGCAGGAGGGGCACATCTCAAACTTCTTCATGGTGGTGCTGGACCGGTCGTAAGGGATATCCGTTATGATGGTGTATCTGGGACCGCAGTTGGTGCAATTGATAAAGGGGTATCCAGAGCGCCGATCGCTTGGATCCCTCATCTCCGAGAGGCAATCGGCGCAGATGCTTACATCGGGTGAAATCAGGGCAGATCGCTCCATTCCGGCCTTGCTGACCGTGATTTCAAATGCCTCTTCATTCCTCAGCGGCATTTCGAAGCACTCAATGGCGGAAATATGGGCGAGGGGAGGGGGCTCTTGGGCCAGTCGCTCAAAGAAGCGCTCAATATCATTTTCACTCCCTTCGACCTCGACCTCAACGCCCTTGGGAGTGTTCGTTACATATCCGGTAAGATGATAGCGGCAGGCAAGCTGATAGATGAAAGGACGAAAACCGACCCCCTGGACAATGCCCGTAATGGCACCTCTGGTCCGTTTTTTCATTTTCCTTTCAAATCGCCCCCTCGACTCCTTACGGCTTCTTTGAGCCAGGAATACCAGGCATCAAGTCCCTCTCCGGTCTTGCAGGAGATTTCGAACATGGTCAGATGGGGATTAATCTTTAAGGCTCCCTCCTTGATGGTTTGGATGTCGCAATCCACATAAGGAAGGAGATCGATCTTATTGATCAGTAATACCTTTGATTCATGAAACATAAGGGGGTATTTTGATGGTTTGTCCGCCCCTTCGGTTACGCTGAGGATCATCACCTTAAAGTCCTCACCCACCTGGAATTCTGCGGGGCATACCAGGTTGCCCACATTTTCCACCACCAGGAGGTCAAGGTCATCAAAATTGAAGTCCTTGAAGGTGTCCCTGATCATGTTTCCATCCAGATGGCATGCACCGCCCGTATTGATCTGGACCACAGGAATTCCCTTCCGGGCGATCCTCTCAGCATCTTGAGAGGACTGGATGTCGCCCTCTATAACCCCCATGCGCAGATGATCCTTGAGGCCATCGATGGTCTTCTCCAAGAGGGAGGTCTTTCCAGCCCCTGGAGAACTCATCAGGTTGAATACCACGAGCCCCTTTTTATCAAAAATTGCCCTGTTTTCCTGGGCTATCCGGTCATTGGCCTCCAATATGTTTTTGACAACAGATATCTTCATTCCTCGACTCCTTTATTCTATTCTGGATTCTGGATACTGGATGTTTGATCCTTGATACTGGACGCTGGATGAATAAATGACCGATACCGAATACCCAGTACCTAATTCCCAATCTTCCCCGATGAATCGGGATTTCCGCATCGCTTCAACAATCTTCAATAGTCAATCTTCAATAGTCAATCCCTCAGTCCACTTCCATTTCCACGATCGACAGGTCCTGTCCCGCTATGGTATCAATCTCGGTGCTGGCACATTCCGGGCATTCAAAGGTATAATCCTGAATTTCAAATGTGTGTTTACAATCCCTGCAGGTTCCCTTGAGGGGGATGGTCTCCATTATCAGTGTGGCTCCCTCCAACTCCGTACCGGAGGTCATTACCTCAAAACAAAAGGAGAGGGAATCGGGCACAATCGCCGACAGCTGTCCGATATGAAGCCGGACCGACCTTAGGGTGCCTGCGTTGTGCTTGACCATCTCTTCCCTCAGGATGTCGATCAAGCTCTGCGCTATGGACATCTCATGCATGACAAAAACCCTTTGATCCTCCCACCGGCGCATGGGCGCCATGTTGGAGGGTCAGGTAGCGTAAAGGCTGTTTTTGGCTGTTTATTATCCCCGCATCAGGGCCACAGTCAACGAATACACCTTTTGCCTGGCATCGTTGAAGACACCTGAAAGGTTTAGGGAATGGTTGGCAAAGATACTTCCGGGGTCTCCATTAAAAACAACGAGGGGTTCAAAGTGACACCGGTAAAGCTCTTCCAAGATTTTATCAACGAGCCTGACCGAATTCTTATCCTTGAGGACACTGATGAAGTCTATCCGTATGGCCTTAAAGGATTCATAGAGCGCATAGGCAACGCCCTGAGCGTAATAGAAGTTGTCGTCAATACCATGCCAGGGGATATTGATTTTCACCGTTTTGCCGCCCTTGGGGCCGTTTTCGGTCTCTTCGTCAAACGTCAGGACCGCATCCATATCACGGGGGGCATTCACGAGTCGGGTGTTTACTCCGCCCATCAGTGACGCATATTGATTAAGGAGTTCAACCAGGTTGTCCGCCCTTGGGTAAAAGTGGGATTTTCCTACCAGGAGCGCCTTCTGAAAGGCCGCCAGGTTTTCCGCGGCAAGTTCCCATTTGCTTTCCGCGGACGGGAACCACCACTTGTAAGGGTCGTTTGAAAGGGTTGTAAAGGCGCCTTCGGCATAAGGGTCAAGCTTGTCCGTGGTCCTCATGCGGGTGAGGTTGTCTCTCAGGACCCGGACGTTGTACCTGACGACCTCCAGCACGCCGATCTGGAAATTGGGCATATTATCCAACAAGACGGTAGGCCAAAAGATGTCATTGGGCAGCCAGTTCTCGTACATCTGTTCTATAAGAATTTTATTGATGTTTATAAAGGCCGCTCCTTTTACACTGGTATCCAGGGGGCCCATGACAATCCTGCCGGGCTTACGGGCATTGTCGGCCATGACGATGACCACGAATAGAACGAAAGCGAAAATCACAATCAGAATCGTAAGCCCTCGTTTCGGCTTGTCCTTTTCTCGGCGAGTAGATTTCATGATCCTTTACCCCTCTAAGGATTTACCAAATCGTTGTGATCTGGAAGGTTAAATGGAAAACTGGATGGACCTGTCTATATTAGAAAGGGGACGGCCATATTGTCAATAAAGTAATGAAAACAGGCCGCCAATATCACGGGAAAATCAGCTTGCGTAGTTGATGAATAATCTCGATTCCTATGGTGATGGGAAACCCGTCTTCGGTGTGTTCAGGACG
>JABMQV010000666.1 GCA_013203065.1 Desulfobacteraceae bacterium
CGCCTGTTTCAACACTTTTCTGGAACTGCTCATAGAAAGAAAAATCGCTCTCAGAGGGTTGGGGATCGGCCCGGAGATCATTGAAGGGGGCCAAAAGGAGAAGAAGGGTCCCAAAAAGCAGGCCGATGCAGCTCAAAAGGGACTGAAACATCCTCATACCGGCGTACCACAACATTTCTTATATTTTCTTCCGCTTCCGCAGGGGCAGGGGTCATTTCGTTTGGCGGTGGAAAATTGTTTCAGTCTGTCCTCCTCTGCCACGTATTCCAGAATCTGGGCGGCTTCACGGCCCGAGCGAACAAGATTTGCCATAGCTCCCATGTAAGGACCCATATGTTTGAAGACGCGCCTGTAGGCCGTGCAGAGATAGCTGAGCCCCGATTCTCCATCCGGGGTCTTTATAAAACGATGTTTGGGGCAGTCTCCATTGCAAGCGAAAAGGATCTCACATTCCCTGCAGTATTGAGGCAATAAGTCTCGTTTGTCATTCCCAAACTTTTGCTGCCTCGCCGATGCCATGAGTTCACTCAGTGATGATTCAAGGGTATTCCCTATTTTGTGTTTTGGATATACATAGTGGTCACAGGCATAGAGATCGCCATTGTGCTCAAGGGCGGCTGCATGTCCGCATCGGGGTGCAAACTGGCAGAGCCCGGATCCCGCACCCATCCAATTCCCTAATGCCACATCGAAAAACTGGACAAAGACCTTGCCCACATCCTTACGGACCCATTCATCAAATATCCGGACGTAGAACTCACCAAGCTGTTTGGGTCTGACGCTCCAGGGGGTTGCGGTTGACGTCTGATCTTTATCATCTGGAGTCGGGGGAAGTCCCAAAGACAATCCTAATCCCTTTGCATTGTGATCAGGTTTGCGCTCCACGAGCGGTATAAACTGCATAAACCCGTCACCGATTTCTCTCAGGAAAAGGTAAACCTCTAGCGGGGACTGGGAATTCACATCATTTACAACCGTCAGCGTATTAAATGACGTTCCGTGTTTCTTCAAAAACCCCACCCCGCGCATGACCGCATCAAAGGTTGGCCGTTGACGTTTGTCTACCCGGTATCGATCATGAAGTTCCCTGGGACCATCAACACTTAGCCCTACCAGAAAATCATTGTTTGCCAGGAATTCACACCACCCATCATCCAGCACGATTCCGTTTGTCTGAATGGCGTTGGTCACCTTCTTTCCGTTTGCATATCTATCTTGAAGCGCCACAACCCTTTGGAAGAAGTCGACACCCAGAAGCGTGGGTTCGCCCCCTTGCCAGGAAAAATGAACCGCCGGGACATCCTGAGACTCGATGTATTGCCTGATAAACGTCTCAAGGATCTCGGGTGTCATCTGAAATCTGGAAGTATCTCGAAAGAGCCGTTTTTTTTCCAGATAGAAGCAGTATCTGCAGTCCAGGTTGCAAATCGGACCGAACGGTTTGGCGATGATGGCAAATGGCAAGTTTTGGTTATGCATTGACTCAAATCATTTGGTGCCTTTTTAGATTCGGAACGTGAAACGCGCCATTTGTAGCCTGAAACCCTTTATGGCGTCTATGGATCAAACGTGGTGACTGCCCAGTTCCTATCAGGCCCGCCAGGCATATATTGTCCCCTGTCCTCACCGATCTCCTGTTCGATAGTGTGATTCAGCTTCTCGTTCATGGCCAGGATCAGTTTCTTGTTTTTGCTGGTGTCCATGGCGAGGTTGTGCATCTCATGGGGGTCGTTCTTAAGATCAAAAAGTTCAAGATCGTTGTGCTGGAGAATCTGTGTCAGGGTCTGGGGCTTATTATGGTGCAGGGGCGAGAAATACCGGCTGAACTTGTAACGTCCATCAAAGATGGTCCGCAGAAAACCCCGCTTCCGGAGATCAGGTTTGAGCCCCTGGTCCTCCAGTTTGGCCGGGTCCTTTCCAGCAGCCAGGTAATCGCTCACCTTTTTGTAGATATCTGAATCTTCGCAAGACAGCATGCTTACGGCATACAGTGCACTGGAGCGCACCGCGTCTATTGTCTGGTTTTTCGGTCTCTTCATCAAAGGACTCAGATCTTTGCCAGGTAGATCTTTGGTAATGGCCTTTTTTTGAGCCTCATCGATTTCCGTAAGTCCTACAAAGGTGGGGGCAAGGTCCACATGCGAGGTGAGTGCCTGGCATTGCTGGTCACCCCTGATCTCAGGGTGGACCATAAGAAGAGGCAGATGGATGATTTCTTCATAGGCAAAGTTTCCCTTCCCCCTCATGCCGTGGGCGCCGCACATTTCCCCGTGATCTGCGGTGAAGACGATGATGGTGTTCTTGAGTAAATCCTGATCCTCAAGCTCCTTTATCAACCGCTCGATCTGGATATCCACTTCCCTAAGGCAGTTGAGGTAATAGCCCTGGTAGCGTTTCCAGTTCTCCCTTTTCATTGGGATGTGCCCCAGCCCAATGTCATATATTTTTGTGTACTCCTCATGGGCGCGGGGCCGGCCGGGCTCGGTCATGGACTGAAACAGATTCTTGGGAAGCGGAACGTCCCACGACCTCTTGTAGAGGGCAAAATCGGGTGCCCGGCCGATCTTCATCAACAAGCGCCCGTTGTCTTGATCGTTTTTGCCAGGGACATCGGTGTTAAAATACATGATATCATGCGGGTTGATCAGATTTACCGCCAGAAACCAGGGCTGCTGCTTTTGCCTCAGTTCCACCCCCTTGGTACGGATCCAGTTGATGGCGGTCCCTGCAAATAACTGATCCAGGTGGTGACCTCCCAGCTCGTGCCCGTAGTCGTCACCGAGCCAGTTGTAGTCCGAGAACCCGTATGGCTCCATGGCTTCCGTGAAGAGCTTCTCTCGGCCCTTTCTCTCAAGGGACTTGCTCAAATGCCACTTCCCCTTGTAGGCGGTGTAGTAGCCAGCCCTGCGAAGCATGTCCCCAACCGTGGGGATGTCTGTGGAGAGGTCGGGCTGCCATGGCATATTGGAATTGTCAAACATGGCGGTGTTTGGCATGTGCTGCCCGGTGTAGATCACGGACCGGGAGGGGGTGCACACGTTTGAACAGGTGTAGTGGTTTTCAAAGCTCACCCCCATCCGCTTCAGCCGTTCACGCCCCGGCAGGTTCAAGCCAGGTGGGTATTCGTCAAAATACCTCTCCTGATCCGTTAGCACAAAGAGTATGTTGTAAGGGCCTCCGGTGCCGCCGTTTCCGAAAGAAGAAGATTTTTCTGAGCCGGCCCTGGTCTCGGCCCTGGATCCGTTTGCGAGGAGCGTTGAGCCCAGCCCCACCGACAGGGCTCCCACACCCGCGCTTTTCAGGAATTGCCGTCTTGACAGGCAGGATCCCTTTGCTTCTCTCTTTCCCTCATTCATGTCCTGACACCTCTCCTTTATGAAATGCTGGCAAAATGGTACATCTGACCGTCAGGATACCGTCCCTCCGGGACCGCTTATCTTGGCGTACAGGCCCAAATGAAGAGCGGGGTCAAACCTTGATTTGTGATTTAAGCCCTTCATAGCACCTCTTGAGTTCGTCCTCATTCTCTAATCGGTTTTTCAAAACATCCACGCGCCGAGTCACCGAAGAATAGGTCAATCCAAATTGTTCTCCGATTTCTGCGTTGCTCTAATCAAGGCTTGAGGGCCTTTTAAAGGGTGACCCCGTTTTTTAAATTAACACCCAGATGGTATTTTCTATGGCAGACAAAGCTCCTTGCAAAATGTGTGAACTGGAAGGACTCTGACACCATTTTTTTCATAGTCTCTATTGCCTTGATGCACTTGGTAAAATCTGGGTATAG
>JABMQV010000667.1 GCA_013203065.1 Desulfobacteraceae bacterium
AACCATGTCTTTTCTCACCTGTTTGATGATATCGGGAACGCTTACGCCGGATGGGCACAGCTCCGCACAACCGGCGCAAGTGGTGCACTGAAACAGGGTTTCCACAAGTTCATCGTTCAGATCTATGGACCCGTCCATGACTTCTTTGAGCACCAACATTTTTCCGCGGGCATTAAGGGCTGGCCGTTTGGTCAGCCCGAAAAGGGGGCAGATTGCCCGGCAGAAGCCGCAGCTGGAACACCTGAGAACCTGATCACGAAATTTGTTGGCAAAATCGTATTGGACGTCCATTTATAACTCCAGTCCCATCTTTCCGGGGTTAAGAATATTGTTAGGATCGAAAAGGCCCTTGATAGAGCGCATGACATCCATCCCCACATCATCGTGCTCCATGCTCATGAACGGCGCCTTTGCGAGGCCGATGCCGTGTTCACCGGTCAGGGTGCCACCCAGTTCGATGACCTTTTCAAAAAGCTCCCTTGTGGCCTCTTCCACACGCTCCACCTCACGCTCATTTGTGCCGTCAAAGCTGATGACCGGATGGATGTTTCCATCACCCGCGTGCCCAACGGTAGGGATCTTTAGATCATATTTTTTTGCCAGGTCGGAGATAGTTCTCAGAATGTTGGGCACCTTGGACATGGGAACAGACAGATCCTCGACAAAGAGATTATTGTTGATTCGTGCCGCGACACCATATGCCGATTTCCGCGCTGCCCAGAGCGCCTCCGCCTCCTTTTCATCCTTAGACCGGCGGACACTCGTGGCCTTGTTGTTTTCAAAGACCTTTGTGATCTTGGCCATCTGGAATTCGACTTCCTCCCGGGTATACCCGTCGGTTTCTGCAACCAGAAGGGCTTCCACCTCGGGCAGATCCAGGTCTGTATTCTCATTGATGGCTCGCAAGCTCTCTTGGTCCACCACCTCTAACGAACTGGGCAATATCCCGGAATACATGATTTCGCTTATGGCCCGCCCGGCGTCCTCCAGATCTTCAAAGGTGGCCATGGAAGTCGATACCAGGGGGGGCCTGGGATTGATTTTGAGGGTTATCTCAGTGATCACGCCCAGGGTGCCTTCGGAGCCAACAAAGAGTTTGGTCAAATCGTACCCGGATGAAGTCTTCATACATCGCGAGCCGGTATGCAAGATCCTTCCATCGGGCAAGGCCACCTCCAGGGCAAGGACATAGTCCTTGGTCGTACCGTATTTGGCTCCCTTTATTCCCCCGGCGTTGGTAGCCACATTCCCCCCCAAGGTACACACCGCCCCGCTGGCAGGATCCGGGGGAAAAAAGAAGCCGTCGGGTGCCAAAGCGCGCTCAAGGTCTGCGTAAACAACGCCAGGCTGAACAACTGCCAGACGGTCCTTAATGCTTATTTCAAGGATCTTGTCCATACGCCCCATATCCAGAATCACCCCGCCCTTTTCAGGTACGGCCAGACCGGCCAGAGAGGTTCCGGCACCTCTTGGTACCACTGGGAATTTCTTCTCGGTGGCAAGTTTTAGTATGTCTAATACCTGGCTGGTATCTGTTGGCCACACCGCTGCCTCGGGACGGTGTTTGTGTTCAGAGGCGTCCTTGGAATAAGCGATAAGATCGATCAGGTCGTCGGTATAATTTTCCGGACCGACAATCTCTTTGAGACGCTGCCTAATACTTGTTTCCATGCGGTTAATCTCCATGGGTCAGTTGGCTCTTTGATTAATATCGGGCCTTCACCTTTTCCGCTATTTCCCTGAATTCATCCTCATTGAGGACCCGTTTCAAGTCATGGGATCTGAGCTTTACCACCTGGACGATCTCGAGGGCCAGGTCTTGTGTGACCTCGATGCCCAGCCTCTCTGCCCATATCAATACGTTGTCCACTCCGCTCTTTTTTCCCATGAGTATTTTCGGGGTGTCTCGGCCTACGAATTGAGGGTGCACGGGAAATAACATCGTAGGTTCTTCCTCATAGACGTTTCGGAACCACGCGGTGGGTATCCCGGATTCTATGGTATAGGCGCCGTCACCAATAAAGGGCCGGCTGGATGGGACCTCGGTTCCGGAAAGCTCCCTGACGAGCTGCGATAGTTCGTTTATCTTACGGTAGTCAATTCCCACATCAATACCGTACATGGTCAAGAGTGCCATAACGGTCTCTTCCATGGGCGTATTGCCGCACCGTTCCCCAATGCCCAGAACCGTCGAATGAATGACCTCAGCCCCCGCCAGTACAGCGTTTATGGTGTTGGCTACGCCCAGGCCAAAATCAGAATGGAAGTGTACTTCCATTGGCTGGGATATCCTTTCTTTGACCCTTTTTGCAAAATAGGTGGCCACCTGGGGGTTGATGACGCCAAAGGTATCCACAAGGGTAAAGGCATCCATATGGCCTTCGGTGGCAACCTTTTCAACCAGGTTGAGCAGCCAATCTATGTCTGCCCTG
>JABMQV010000668.1 GCA_013203065.1 Desulfobacteraceae bacterium
GAACAAAGGCAGAAAAGCAGGGCGACGGGTATGTGGTCAACGGCGCAAAATGTTACATTACCAATGGGGGGTACGCAGACCTGCTGTGCTTGTTCGCAACCCTTGATACAAGTCTGGGTACCAAGGGAATTTGCTGTTTTGCCATTCCCCGAGACACCCCGGGGATATCGGTTGGCAGGACCGAGGACAAGATGGGGCACCGGGCCCTAAACGTGACCGAGGTCTTGTTTGAAGATGTAAAGCTGACCTCTGAGAATCTGATCGGAGAAGAGGGTCAGGGTTTTAAACTGGCCATGATGGCCCTTGACCGGGGACGGGTAAATGTTTCGGCGGTTTGTACGGCCATTGCGCAGAAGGCCTTTGACGAGGCTGTGTCCTGGGCAAGGGAAAGGAAACAGTTCGGCCAAGCCATTGGCAACTTTCAAGGGATACACTTTATGCTTGCTGATATGAATGCCCTAATCATGGCATCGAGGGCCATGTATCTCCAGGCTGGATGGATGTTGGATCAGAACATGCGTTGTTCGGTAGAAGCCGCCACAACAAAATGCTTTGCTTCCGATGCGGCCATGAAAGTCACAACCGATGCCGTTCAGGTTCTGGCAGGTTCAGGTTATATGAGAGGTACTGTTGTAGAAAAGCTCATGAGAGACGCCAAATTGCCCCAGATCTTTGAAGGGACCAACCAGATAAATCGTATCGTAGCGGGACGCGGTGTGTTGAGCAACCGAAGTGTCCTGTTCTAAAAGATTCTGCCCAGGCCCTAAGACAGTTCAAGGGATTATCCGGTCCTATTGTCGGCAGGGAGAAAATGATATGAACCGTGAACAAACAGTCGTTTCCATTGTCAGAGGAAAAGACCCTAGAATGATCACCCGAGAGGCCATTTCTTTGATTGGAGGACTGGGGCCGGCTCTAAAATCAGTGGATACAGTCCTGATCAAGCCCAATTTTGGAGTTGATATGCCCTCTACTACCGGGGGAACGACAAATCCCCTGGTGGTTCTAAGCCTCATAGAAATGGCGAAGGAAGCAGGAGCCAAGAGAGTGCTTGTGGGGGAAAGCTCTGTGGTGGGGTATAACGCTGGAAAGATCTTTGATTTTTTGGGCGTAAGGGAACCCTTTGAAAGAGCAGGGGCCGAACTGGTCAACATGGATTCGGACAAGTCAGTCCAGGTAAAGGTGCCTAATGGTAAGGTTTTTCAAAAGATAAGGGTGCACCGTACGGCCTGGGAAAGCGACTTTATCATAAGTGTTCCGGTGATGAAGACGCACTTTCAAACAGTCGTGAGTCTGGGCCTAAAAAACATGAAGGGGACGATTCCTGATTCCACCAAAAAGCTTTCTCACCGCATTGGCGTCAAGCAACGTAAGGAGGAGTTTGAACTGGAGCACTCCATTCTGGACCTGAACAGCGTTATTACGCCGCGCCTGACCGTTATCGATGGCGTTGTTGCACAGGAAGGATACAACCCGGGAAGTCCGGGAGTCACGGGAAGCCCTGTGCCAATGGACATCGTGGTCGCCGGATTTGATCCCGTGGCAACAGATGCCACAGCCGCCTACCTCATGGGCTTTGATCCGATGGAAGTGCCTCTCTTAAAAAGGGCCTTTGAGCGGGGGCTGGGGGAGGCCAGGATCGAGATGATCAAGACAATAGGGACCCCGGTGAACCAGGTGAGAAGAAAGTTTCGTGCCGCGTCTCTGGAAGGGATTGAGCTGACTTACAAGAACATAAGGCTTTGTGTAGATAAGGGGTGCAGTGGGTGCCGTGAGACCACTATCCTGGCCCTTGCCGGTATGGAGGCGGACGAAATTGCGGGGATAGGGGAGGCAGAGTTGCTGATCGGTCAGCAGGCAGAGGCAAATTCGTCGGAATGGAAAAAAATCCTGATCGGAAATTGCGCAAAAGATCTGCCTTATGAGGGGTACAATATTGAAGGATGTCCCCCGCCGAGTTTTTACGTCAAAAAATGCCTCAAGGGGGAAGAAGATACCATCGACTGGTAGCTGGGAAAAACCGAACCTGCAGCAGTGGTGCACGAGGTAACTGAAAGGAGCAAAAGGCATGAGTACAAGGGAATGGCCGATATCGTACTGGCATTATATGCCGGGTCCATCAAGCCCCGTCCAAATGATGCGGGGCGCAATGAAATGTATGGATTGTGGCGGCATCAAGGAGGGCGAGACTGTCCTGATTTCAACTGATACCAACAAGATCCGAATTGCCGAAACCTTGGCCGGTGCAGCATATGCTGTGGGCGCGACGCCCATCATCATCATGATCCCGCCGGTTAAGACCCACGGGGCGCAACTTCCGGAACCGATTGTGGCAGCCTTTCGAGAAGCCGATGTCTTCCTGCAACCCAGCACGTGGTCACAGACACACACAAAGGCGCGGGTTGAGGCCATTAAGGCGGGTAAAAGGGGTTCAACAATGTGCGAGGTTACAGAGGATGCTCTAAGCATCGGTGCGATTGAAGCCGACTACGAGGAATGCGATAGGCTGGGTAGAAAACTGGGCGCAATCTTGGCGGAGAGCAAGGAGGTACGCATCACCTCTCCTCTGGGTACGGATATATGCGGAGAGGTGAAAGGCCGACCGGTTCAATATGAGACCGGACTTTTTAGGGAGCCGGGGCAGTTTGCAGCCTTCCCGGATAGCGAGATTAATATATCCCCTATAGAGGGGACAACAGAAGGAAAGGCGGTTATCGACGTAAGCATCATGAGTGTGGGCATTACCCTATATGACCCGGTGACGCTGATCATCAAAGAGGGGAAAGTGGTGGATATTCAGGGTGAAATGTCTGCTCACAAATTCAGGGAGACGCTGGAGGCACTGGAGGACGAAAAGGCATTCAATTATGCTGAATTCGGTATTGGGCTGAACCCATGCGCCCGCCTGGCTGCAACAAATCTGGAAGACCTGGGCCGGCTGGGCAACTGTCACTGTGGGATCGGGAGTAATTTTGCCATTGGTGGAAAGGTATTGGCGCCCAACCATCACGACGCCATCTTTCGGGATGCGAGCATCTATTTTGATGGAAAACTGGTATTGGAAAAAGGCGTATTCAAGGCATAGTCTGGCCGAAAACTGTTTTGGTTGCGGCCGAAGGCCTGTATTAAGGTTGAGCAGGCCATTGATAAGGGGGGAATTGTAATGAAGATAATCGTTCTTGGGGCTGGGGCAATGGGTTCCATCATTGCCGGGCACTTAACGCGGGCGGGTGAAGACGTTACAGTAATTGCCCGGGGAGAGCGTGCGGCATACCTGAAGAAACATGGTATAACGATAACGGGATTGGTGGATTTCAACGTGCCTTGTTCCGTTGAGACAGACCCGCGGGAAATCGGTGCGGCTGATGTCCTTATGGTGACAGTAAAGACCTATGATATGGAATCGGCTTTGTCGAGCCTTGGACATTTAGAGGTGGGCTGTGTCTTGTCTGTTCAAAACGGGGTAATGAAAAACGAGCAACTGGCTGGGGTTTTTGGAGAGGACAAGACCCTTGGAGCCGTAACGATTTTCAGTGGAGAGGTGATCAAGGACGGTGCGGTACATTTTACGTTTCATGATTGTTTCTATATAGGTGAATTGCCTAATGGGAGTTCAGAACGTGTAAAATCTCTTGTGGATTGCCTAAACCGCTCGGGTATTAATGCTAAAGCAGCGGCGCAAATGCAGACAACCGAATGGACGAAGTATGTCGGCTGGTTGGGACTGATGGTCTTATCCGTCCTGTCGCGGCTGGAAACTTGGAAATTTCTGTCCGATCCTGACACAGCTGTAATAGTCGCGCGTATCACAAGAGAGGCCGCATCACTGGCCGCATCACTTGGTATCCCGCTTGAAGACACAACATTAATGCCCGTTAAGACGATTGCCGAGGTATCGGAAGAAGAAGCAATTGAAAAGATCCGTGCGTCCGGGGTGATGATGAAAACGAAATCGCCAAGACATAAGCTGTCGACGCTTCAAGATTTGCTACGAGGCCGACACCTCGAGGTTGAGGAAACCCTCGGATATGCCATCGCTAAAGCTCGTAACCAGGGTGTCCCGGTACCAACCATAGAGATTTGTTATCGTCTGATTGCTGGAATTAATCGTTTTGTATAGTAACTTGGCACGCCACACTATGTTTCGATGGCCTGTGGCGTTCGGCTTCCCGGGCATAGTCCAAACAGAAGGTAAATCTCCTACAGATGGCAGAAAAATTGGCAAAAACCGGCAGCCTGTTGTGCCCGAGGGCAATTAAAAACATTTTGGAGGTGAAACAATGAGAGAATTGAGAGATGTTGTGATCGTTGGATACCTGAGGACCGCACAATCAAGATCCCGCCCCGATGACCCCGGAAGAGATGTCTTCCATAAATTGAGGGCAGATGATCTCCTGGCCCTTCTTCTCCCGGAAGTTCTAAAGAGAAGTAATGTTGAGCCTGAGGAGGTTGAAGATTTTCTTGTGGGAGCCGCGGTGGGGGTCAATGAGAATTGGACCTATGGGGGTCGATACCCTGTGTTGCTTGCCAATTTGCCGCAAACCATCCCGGCCAAGTTTGTGGATCAGCAATGCGGTTCAGCAATGGCCGGCATCCACATCGGTTTTATGGAGATCGCAGCAGGATTTGCCGATACCGTTTTGATCGGTGGAATGGAGCATATGACCCGGAACTACGGGGCCAACCTGAGGGCCAAAGAAGGCGCCATCAGCCCCAATCCCCGCTTTTTTGACGATGAATCCCTGGCGCACTGGGACTTTAAGACGTTTTCAAATATGGGGTTCACTGCGGAAAAGCTCTTTTCGCAGACAGATTTTACAAGGGAGGATATGGACCGGTGGGGCACCCGCTCTCATAACCTGGCTGAAAAGGCCCAAAAGGAAGGATTTTTCGACGCGGAGATCATGCCTGTAGAGGCAGAGCAGGCTGACGGTTCCATGATGGTCGTGGACAAAGATATGGCCGTCCGGCACGGTGCGACGTTTGAGGGCACCAGCGGCCTCAAACCGGCCTTCAAGGAGGACGGCGTCATCACGGCCGGCAACTCTTCCCCGTTGAATGCGGCGGCCACTTCCCTGATTCTCATGTCCAAAGAAAAGGCCCGGACAAAAGGCCTCAAGCCCATGGCCACGATTCGTTCAATCGGCTTTGCAGGGGTGGACCCCACAATTATGGGGACAGGCCCGGTGCCCGCCTCACAAAGGGCCTTGAAGGCCGCGGGAATGGCGGTTAAAGATATTGATTACTGGGAAATCAACGAGGCCTTTGCCATCGTCGCCCTCAACTGTATTAAGGAGCTTGGGATTGATCCGGACCGGGTCAATATCATGGGTGGGGGAACCGCCATCGGGCACCCTTTGGGGGCCACGGGCAACCGGCTGGTGGGGACCCTTGCGAGAATCCTTGCGTTGAAAGAGTCTCGCTACGGCCTGGCCAATGCCTGCTGCGGTGGCGGGCAGGGAGTTGCCACCATCATTGAACGAGAAAATTACGACTGGTGATGATCCACGCGGAACTTTGGGGTTATATGACTGAATTCCCCCATCCTTCCCGCTGGAGTCCGTAAAAGGAATTGCCCGTTACCTATTGGTGGATTGTCAAGGATAGGAGGTGCCGTTCTGTGCATGAAAAGGGAAATATCCGGGGCCGTAAATTACGAGGATTTTGGAAAGGCCCGCAGCATGGAGATTTTTTCCTTGACAACACCGGCTTGGTAGTCTAAAAAGAGCACCTCTTAAAGAAAGGTAATTTCATCGATCAGATGCATGAGATAGTGACCATATTGGAACTTCGTAGCCTCCTTTTGCTGGGCCTCGTCCTTAGGACCTGCCCATTGCCTGGAGGTGGCGTCTGATTTCGACTACCTAATTTAGACAAAACAGGCCGTGGGCAGGATCAATACCCACGGCCAATTTATTTTTGGGCCGTGGGGGTTACCTCTCACGGCCCTTTTTGTCAGAGGGGTGTAACCAGAGAAGTCGGCCCAAGCGTCTGGCTCAAGTGGTTTTCCGATAGATCAAAAAATATTTGGATAGATAGAGGAGGAGATTATGAAGACCCGCATAACCGAACTGTTAGGTATAAAGCATCCAATCATCCAAGGGGCAATGTCCTGGGTATCATTTCCTCCCCTGGTAGCCGCAGTCTCCAATGCCGGAGGTTTGGGGATACTGGGGGCTGCTTTTATGTCGCCGGGAGAGTTGAGGCGAAATATCAGGAAAGTCAAAGACCTCACGGATAAACCCTTCGGTGTTAACTTCATGGCAAATAACCCGTTGATAGATGAATTGCTGGATGTAATTATTGAAGAAAAGGTACCGGTTGCGAGCTATGGAAAAGGTAACCCCCGGAGGGTTCTGGAGCGGACAAGGCCCCATGGAATCATCAATCTACCGACTATGGGTGGGTTGCGGCACGCCTTACGGGCAGAACAGGACGGTGCCGATGCGGTCATTGTTCAAGGCACCGAAGCCGGTGGACATACGGGTTTTGTTTCCACTTTAGTTCTGGTGCCGATGGTAGCAAGCAAATTGAAAATACCCGTGGTGGCCGCAGGAGGTATCGGCAACGGGAGAGGTCTGGTCGCTGCCTTGGCCCTTGGTGCAGAGGGGATATCCATGGGGAGCCGATTCATTGTTACCCAGGACGCTCCTGTGCCCCGGAATGTTAAGCAATATCTCCTTGAAAAGACTGCTGAGGATACGGTCGTAACCGATAATTTCACCGGGGTACGTTGCCGTGTGATCCGAAATAAATTTGCCGAAAACCTTGTTGAACTGGCCAAAAACAATCGAGATCCTTGGGAGATCATGAAAGTTGGTGTGGGAAAAATCAGAAAGGCGTATGTGGAAGGGGATCTCGAGGGCGGGTCTCTTGCGTTCGGACAAGTGTGCGGTCTGATTCAGGATGTTCCCACCTGTCAGGAATTGATTGATACTATCGTCAAAGAGGCTGAAGA
>JABMQV010000669.1 GCA_013203065.1 Desulfobacteraceae bacterium
AGCCAAAAGCGGAACGGCAGTATCCGCGGCCGGAGAAGCATCCGCCAGATTTCCGCCCACCGTAGCCCGGTTTCTGACAAGGGGGCCGGCAAATATATGGGCCGCCTCCCACAGAAGGGAACCTTTCTTCTTGATGATAGGCGAATTCAGGAGATCACGAATGGTGGTCAGTGCGCCTATTTGAATCCACCCCTGCTTTTCCCTTATGTAGTTGAGCGCTCTTATGCCCCCTAGGTCCACCACCAGGCAGGGTTTGAGGGTCCCGTCTCTAAGGGTGGGGATGACGTTTGTGCCTCCGGCCAACAGCTTGCACGTTGAGGCTTTTCCGTCAATTGCACGAAGGGCGGCAGTCAGGGACTTAGGTGACAGGAAATCAAATCCTCTCATAAACTCCCTCCTTTTCTTACTCTTGATAAGGCTTTGCCTTTAACAAGGTTCTGTTGATGCTTCTTCGTCTTCACAAACCCCTCAGCCCGAATCATTTCCTTGGCAGAAAATACAAGCACTCCTCACCCCTTCACCCCTGCGCTAGTGAGGCCACTGACCTGTACGGAGCGCCATGAGGACCTTTTCCGGGGTGATGGGCAACGAGGTAACCCGAACGCCGATGGCGCGTGAAACAGCGCTGGCAATGGCAGCCGGCGTGATATTGTGGGGCGGTTCACCAATGCCCCGGGCCCCGAAAGGCCCCTCCCCTTCGCCGGACTCTAGAATGGCGACTTCAATGGGGGGAATGTCCACACTGGTGGGGATCAAATAGGTGGAAAAATCATGGGCCTCGGCCTTCCCCCGTTTTACACAGCAATCCTCCGTAAGGGCCAGACCTATGCCCTGGACCACACCCCCCTCACACTGGCCCACCACGATTTGAGGGTTAACTGCGATTCCCACGTCATGGGAGATGCCCAAACCCAGAAGCATGACCTGTCCGGTCTGGGGATCAACCGCAACCTCCGCTGCCATTCCGCCAAAGGTATAATCAAGCCACCCTGCATTATGGGCGGTTTCCTCACCAGGATAAAGATCCTCTTCGATTTTGAGGGTCCCCAGCTGCGTCAAGGAGGCCCCGGCGGCTGCGGCTGCGGGTACCAGCTGGGCATGAGGCACATTCACACTCGGCGAGCCCTTTACAAATGCCTTTCCGTCAGCCAAAATAATATCATCTATCCGTGCTTCCAGAAGACCGGCGGCCGCCTCCTTGAGTGCCTTGGCAATGGGTTCTGCAGCACGCTGCACAGGGCCTGCAGCGTTCAGAAAGGTCCTGCTTCCGGCAGTCATCCCGGCGATGGGATTGAGCTGAGAGTCAGACGTGGAAAGGGTCACTTTGTCCATGGGAAGGCCAAGAACTTCGGCGGCCACCTGCTGACACCCAAGCCGCTGCCCTGAGCCGATGTCCGCTACCCCCACAGATACAACGGCACTTCCGTCAAGCTGCAGTGAGACCTGGGCCTGGGAAAGATGCCCGTGGCGGCGGCCATAGCCTGTCATGTTTGAGGCATGACCGCGCGCCCTGAGTACCTTGGGGCTCAGTTTAGGGATTTCCTCGCTGTTCCGTAAAAGGGCCCTGTCCAGGGCCTTATGAGCCGCCTCCCATGTCTCAGAAAAGAACACGGCATTTTTGAGCGGCTGGCCCGTTGAAAGGGACTCTCCCTTGGAGAGGTAATTCCGTTTCCTGAGATCAAAGGGATCCATGCCCAGCTTTTCCGCCAGGCTGTCCAGCGTTCCTTCCAGAGCAAAGGTGATTTGGGCGGAGCCTACCCCGCGCATGGCTGTGCCCGATGGGTTGTTGGTAAGGACAAATCGTGAATGGACCTGGACGTTTTTGCAACGGTAAGGCCCCCCGAGAAACCCAATGGAATACCATGCAATGACAGGGCTGGCATCAGAATAGGCCCCCACATCGGCAACAAGATCGGCAACAAGGGCCGTAAGCCGGCCGTCGGCATCGGCCCCCATTTTGTACCGCAAGATGTAGGGATGGCGTTTGGTAGAGGAAAGGATGGATTCCTCCCTCGTCAATGCCATCCTCACCGGACGTCCTGTTGCTTTTGCCAGAAGAGCCAGCAACGGTTCAATGGTCATGAATATCTTGCCACCGAAGCCCCCTCCAACCAGGGGAGACTCGATGCGCACCTGGTTATGTGAAACGCCTAGAATGCGAGCGATGTGCCGGAAGTTCTCAACCCACTGGGTGCCGCATCGAATATGAAGGACGCCCCCGGGATCGGTCCAGGCCACCCCTGCCTCAGGCTCCAGATAGGCGTGTTCGGCAAATTGGGTGCGATAGGTCTCCTCCACCATGGCCGAAGCCATGGAAAACCCCTTTTCTGTGTCCCCCCGGGTGTAACCCAGATCCCGAATCACATTGCCTTCCTCATCTACAAGGGGGGCATCGGGCTCCAGGGATACAAGGGGATCCTCGACCGGGGCACGTTGCTCATAGTCAACCGTGATGGCGGAAATTGCCTCCTTTGCCATTTCCAGGGAATCTGCCGCAACAAGGGCGATGGGATCCCCAACGGCTCGCGTGCGATCCTCCACAAGCACCGGCTGGTCATCTCGATTTCCGGGCATGTTCCCGCGGCGGTTAACCCCGGGGATATCCCTGGCGGTGAGAATCGCACGGACCCCTGGCAGTCCTTTGGCTTTGCGCACGTCCAGACGGCGGATACGTGCGTTGGCAAAGGGGCTCCGCAATGCCAGGCCCCAGAGCATTCCCGGGGGCCTGATGTCGTCGCTGAAAAGTGTCTCCCCCACCGCCTTCTCCAAGGAATCGGGTTGCGGGATGGATTTTCCAAGAAGCGTGGCGGTTGTCTTGTCAAACGGCATTTCGACCTCCTTAGGATCGTTGGGTGTTGATGTTCTTAATGAAGCTGCCTTGTGCCCTGGGAAGCGCACAAAGACATGAATACCCCCTATATGCCCAGATGCTGGTCCAGGATCTCGGTTTCCCTCTCCAATTCTTTTGGAGTGGCGTGATAGGCGATTCGCCCGGACGTAATCAGGTACACATAGTCGGCCACATCCATGGCGAGTCTGAAATTCTGTTCCACAAGGAGAATGGAGTGGCCCTGTTCGCGAATACTCTGCATAATTTCACCGAACTGGGTGACCAAAACGGGCGCTAACCCCTCTGAGGGTTCATCCATCAGGATAAGATCAGGGTTTGCCATCAAGGCCCGGCCGATGGCAAGCATCTGTTGTTCCCCACCGCTCAAAGCGCCTCCCGATTGGCCTGCCCGATCAGCGAGCTGAGGGAATTCTTCCATGACCGTGGTTAGATTCCAGCGCCCCCTTTGGCCATTCCCCTGGCCTTTTCTTCCGGCGAGTTTGCTGGTCGGTACAAGGAGGTTTTCACGAACCGTCAGCGCGGAGAAAATCCGACGTCCCTGCGGTACAAGGGCCAAACCCAACTGAGAAATCCTGTAAGGGGCATATCCCGCAAGAGACTTCCCCTTGAAACTGATGGTGCCCCGCCGAGGAGGGGTCAGGCCGGCCACGGACCGGATAAGGGTGGTCTTGCCCATTCCATTCCGTCCCAACAGTGTCGCGATCTGCCCTGACGCTACTTCAAGGCTTAGCCCCTGGAGAACATAACTGTCCCCATAATAAGTGTGAATGTCATTGACCGTAAGCAGGGAATCAGACTTTGCCAAGATAAACCTCCCGGACCTCCGGGTTGGCCCGAACCTCATCCGGCGTGCCCTCAAGGATAATGCTTCCGCGGTGCAAGACCGCAACTTGGTCGGCCAAACCAAGGGCAATGCTCATGTCGTGTTCGATGAGAATAACCGTGATATCCTGTGGGAATTCCCTGATGATCTCAGCGATACGTTGGCGTTCACCAGGTGAAAGCCCCGAGCACGGTTCGTCCAGAAAAAGCACCCGCGGCCGTGAAGCCAGCGCCAGTGCCAGTTCCAGTTGTCTACGTTCGCCATAGGAGAGATGTTGAACCGAGTCATGGGTGCGATCCGTGAGCCCGACGCGGTCAAGCTCTTTGCCGGCCCGTTTCAGAGAGCCTGAAAACGCACTCACCGGACGATGCATGACCCATTTCTGTCGACTGTTTCCCTGTACGGCAAGAATGAGGTTTTCCAGCACCGTGAGATCGTGGAAGACGTTTGTTATTTGGTAAGTACGGCCAATCCCCATTGCCGTACGGCGATGCTCCGCCAGACGAGTAACATCTTTTCCAAAGAGAAAAATTTTCCCGCTGGTAGGGAAGAAAGTGCCTGTAATGCAGTTAAAAAGGGTCGTCTTTCCCGCTCCGTTGGGACCAATAAGTGCACGGCGTTGGCCGACCGGCACCTTCATGGAAACCTTTTCCACAGCGCGGACGCCCCCAAACGCCTTGGTCAGTCCTGCCACTTCTACCGCGTTCTGATTCATCCTGCCTATTTTCCCTCCTCAGGAGTGAGTGTACGATGCCCTGGCTGGTTATGCGAAGTTCTTCCCCAAACTCCGAGACGCCGTATCACGCCTAAGACTCCATCGGGCGTCCAGAGCATGGTAACTATAAAGATTACGCCCATAACGATCATCCATTGGTGGATGTACGCACTCACATAGTTTCGGAGCCCAAGCATGATTGCCGAACCGATAAAGGGCCCTAAAATGGTCCCCGTGCCTCCAACGAGGACCATCAATGCCACTTCGATTGAGAGGAAAAACTCCGCGTTGGCCGGTGATACAAACTTGTTGAAATAAATATACAAAAGCCCTGCGATTCCGGATAGCGTGCCGGCAAGCACAAAAGCGGTGTACTTGTGTGCGGCAATATTGTAACCCAGTCCGCGCATCCGGCTTTCACTTTCTCGTATGCCACGCAGGGTAAGCCCGAACGGGGAACGGGTCAATGTGCGGTAGCCCAACACACACAGCGCGACCACGGCAAGCACAATGTAATAGTAGGACGAATGGCTGGTGATGGCCAGTGAACCCACTGCCGGTGCCGGTACATTGGTGATGCCGCCTTCACCATTGGTGAAAGACACCCAGGTCCATGATATCCCCCAAAAAACGTGGCCCAAGGCGATGGTCACCAAAATAAAATAGACGCCGCTCGTGCGGACGGCTATGCCGTAGATTAAAGACAGAATGATGGCCGCTCCCAAACCCGCCGGGACCGCCACGATTGTGGGCTGGCCGTACTTTACCTGGAGGATGGCGACTGTATAGGCTGACACGGCAAAAAAGGCCGCCTGGCAGACTGAAAACAGGCCAATATGACCAAGAAGAAGTTCAACTGACAGGGCGAGCAAACCAAAGATCAGAATCTGCATAAGCAGGCTTAGCCAAAAGGGACCCAGATAGAGAGGGGCAAACAGAGCAGCGGCAACCGCGCAGAGGAGTAAGGGCCACCTGCGTAGAACCATTTCTAAGCCTCCTTACCGAATAAACCTTGAGGCCTAAAGAGCAGCAACAAGGCCATAGGCGCAAATACTGCAAAGTGAGAGAACTCGGGGAGCAGCCAGCGGGCATAGGCATCCACTAGCCCCACAATGACGCTTCCGACCATGGCCCCTTCCAGGCTCCCCAGACCGCCCACGATAACCACCACAAGGGCCAGAACGAGGATTTCCCACTCCGCCCCCGGGTAAAGCGACAGAAAGGCCCCGCCCGCAACACCGCTCATACCTGCCAGGAAGGCTGCCAGGGCAAAGACAAGGGTGAACAGACGATCAATGTTGATGCCCATGGCGTTGACCATCTCGCGATCTTCAACACCCGCGCGGACGATTGCGCCGATTTGCGTCTTCTTGTAAAGTATCCACAACACGGTGCCGATGATCGCGCCGAACACGATGAGCAAGAACCTGTATTTTGGGTAGAAAATGTTGCCGGGGAGTTCGATGGGCCCCCGTGCAAACGCTGGCGGCGGAAGACTGAGCGAATCCCCGCCCCAGATGGTGAGTGCGATATCAGCCAGTATCAATACGACACCCACGGTGAGAAGCACCTGAGCCAGATGATTTTCACCGGTTCGACGGATGAGGTAGCGATCAACAAAATAGTTCAGGATGGCAATGGAAAATCCACCAGCGAGTAAAGCCAGCCAGAAATTTCCCGTAAACCACACGACACTCAGCCCGATATAGCCACCCAAGAGATAATACATACCGTGGGCCATGCTCACTACCCGTAGAAGCCCGAAGGTGAGTGTGAACCCACTTGCAAGAAGGAAAAGAAGGGCCCCCAATGAAAAGCCGTTAAGCGCCTGCAGGATCCAGTTCATCCACTGCCATTCCTTTCATACGTGAGCCAGGGATTGAATTGATGCTCGTGTCATCCTGTCACCGAGATCGATGTCTCTGGGAGTTTCATCTTCCCGAGTCAGCGCGATTGAGCCGAATGCCCATCAGGGTCCCTGAAGGGGAAAATATACCCTAGGGATTTCTGAAAAAATCAGCTAAACGTCCCGGCCGGGCCCAACCGGCCGGGACGGGACGTTATGCTTATTTATCTCTTGTAAGGCCCACCAGCCAGGAAATCTTTTGGGTCCCACGTCCAAAACTGGGAGACATTTTTGTAGGTCTTTATGGGGACATTGATCTTGATCTCGCCCAGGACCGGGTCATTAACCTTCTCCACCTTCGAAATATAAACATTCTGGATGGGGTTATGATACTTGTCCAGGCTCACTGGGCCACGGGGCGCATTGACTTTGACCTTTAGGATTGTATCAACAAATGCCTTTTTGTCGTCTAGTTTGCCATTGAGGGCTTCAATCGTTTCCTTCACGAAGAGTCCCATTGTGTAAGCGGCCTCAGCCATCCAGGACGGGACCGTCTTGTATTCCTTGATAAAGGCTTTGACAAAGGCCTTGTTTTCCGGCGTATCAAGGCCGGCGGAGTAAATGTTGCATTGAGCGATGAGGTCCACCGCCTTGTCGTCCACCTGAAATAGGGCGTCGGAATGCAGCCAGTAGCCGCCGGCGATCTTATACTTCCGGTCATAGCCAAAATTGAACCACGCATTAAAGAGTCGAAGCCGATCGGCACCCACCACGTTCGCTACCACCCAATCGGTGTCTGTGGGAATAGAAGCGAGCAACGGCCCGTAGTCGGCTGTCCCGATCGGTGTCCAGAGGATTTTGGCTACCTTGCCGCCCGCTTCCTTGAAAGTCCTCGCCGCACCCAGTGTAAGACCGTGACCCCAGGCGTAATCCTGGCCGATGAAAGTGACATTTCTGGCCCCCAAAACATTATAGAGGTAATCACCCATGGGGTGACCAATCTGGCTTGCCGAAACAGAGAGCCGAACAAACGTGGGTACAATATCCCATTTTGTCAGTTCGTCTGCACCGGGCATCACGAGTACCGGCACCCCTGTCTCACGGCTCACCTGTGCCAGTGCCGGTCCCACGTGCCCGCACAGGCCACCTACGATGAGATCAACCTTTTCTGCATGAATGAGACGTCGGGCCTGGGTCATGGCGGTGTCGGGGTTACAGGCCGAATCGGCATAGAGGATTTTTACCTTGCGGCCCCCTACTTCAAGGCCATTTTGCTTCCAAAAGAGTTTAAACCCGTTGAGCAAATCCTCCCCCGGCTTTGCCAGAGGGCCTTTCATGGGCGCCATAAAGCCGATACGGATCGGCTCAGCGGCCAAGGCGGGCGAGGCGCCATAGGCCACCAGAAAGGCTAAAAACAAAAAGGAAATGACCCCTACCATGCGTGCTTTCTTTTTTCTCCTCTCCATTGCTGCTCCTCCCAAATTAAGGTTTCGGTTCAAAAATCACCAAAGGCCTTTATGTTAATTCCCATGATTCTGCAATTATTTTGCTATGTTGAGAAATTGTGAAAATCAACAGCCTTTAAGGGATGTTTGTATTCAACCAGCCAAAGGGTTGTCAAGACCTATTTCAATCAGCATATGCTTCGAGGAATTGAGATTGTGAAGAGAAGAATACCACGCGGCCAAAACAGACCCGGGTCAACACCGGGCTTTTCGGATTTCACCTTGCCTTTTTGAGGCTCCCTATGCTATCAGATATCCCTCTGGCACGTTCCTTCAATGCACCTGTTACGGTTCAATTGAAATGGTGGGGGCTTCAAAAAGTGACATCTGCCTGTTCTGCAGGGGAAACGGGTGCGCTGGGCCCGAGTGGGATGTTCCCTGAAAGGGGCTGAACATGAGGGGTTTTTGGCCATAATTTGTTTCAGGATCTCACAGAAATTGAACAGGAGGGACACTACCCATGGCCGACCTGGGAGTTGAGTTCTGCGGTCTGTATTTCAAGAATCCCATCATTGTCTCTTCCATCGAGCCCACCAACAGCCTGGAAAGGCTCAAATCGTGTATCGATAACGGGGCGGCTGGGGCTGTGGTCAAGACCCTGACCGACATCCCCTCTATGGTGACCCTTACAAAACATTCCAAGTATGCCATCCTGAACGAAACCGGGGAAATCATCAAGGGAAAGATCCCTCGAAATTTCGTGTTTTACAGCCGATCCGGTTTTTCAAGCACCCCCTATGGGGGATGGGAAAAGGACCTGGGCGGGGCCCAGGCTTACGCAGCAAAAAACAATGCCCACATCATTGCCAGCATAGGGGCAGGCTCACTTGAAAGCTGGACCCTGATTTCAAAGATGGCTGAGGACTGTGGTGTTCCCCTTGTGGAGTTGAACCTGGGATGTCCTCATACGAGCCACATGAGTGGGGCAAAGACGGGCGTTCGGATCGGGCAGGTTCCGGAGTTGGCGGCTGAGGTTGTGGGGCGGGTTGTGGCGGCCGTTAAAATTCCGGTGCTGGTCAAACTGACCCCGGAAGCAGCCAACCTGACCGATGTGGCAGCCAGTGTAAAGCAAGCCGGAGCTGCCGCGGTGACCGTCAACAGCCGATTCACCGGGTTTGCGGTTGATATTGAGACGGGAAAGCCCTTGATCGGAGGGCCCGCAGGCGTTGGGGGCCCGTGGATCAAATATGTTACCCTTCGGTGGGTGCACGATATCTATTCACGGCTTGGCATGGCCATTGCGGGTTCCAATGGAATTTTTGATTGGCGAGATGCCATCGCATTCATCATGAGCGGAGCCCGTATCATGCAGGTGGGGTCTGTTCTCATGCTCAAAGGCTATGAGTGGCTGGGGCAAATGATCCGGGGTATTGAGGCCTTTCTGGAGGAGCACGGGTACGGGTCTATTGAGGACATTTACGGAATGGCCTCCCGGAATGCCGCGGGCAGTTATGACCAGCAGTTTGGGGAACAGCCTCTTCATGCGGTGGTGGACGATGAGGCGTGTACCCGCTGCTGGAACTGTGTTCGCTCGTGTTTTTATGATGCTTTAAGCCGGGGCGAGGAAGGAGTCATTCAACATTTGGAGAACTGTATCGGGTGTGAGCTCTGTTTCAATGTGTGCCCGTTTGACGCCATCGCCTTTGCGCCAAATGCGTAAAAGGGACGACCGTAGACACCTTGACGCTCTGCGTTATCCCCTCACCCCATCCGAGGTTTTCAGACAATGAAAAAATCCTATCCCATGGCCATGGTGAATACGCCCGGTAAGATTGACTTTGAGGAGCGAATTCTGAAGGAGCCCTCTGC
>JABMQV010000670.1 GCA_013203065.1 Desulfobacteraceae bacterium
CTTTATTAGCACGTATTAGCCATCCATTTTATTCCTGCCTTCTTGCCCCTCTTTCATTTGTTCCGGAGGAGGGGCAAACGTTCGTCTTGCCTGCCGTGGGCCTTCCCTTTATTGTGGGAGGAAATATGGGGATTCTGCCACGAACTGAAATCATTGTGTCTTCCGGTAGCGGGTCAACGCCCCAGTGTCCGTCAGTAATCACTATTTAATCGTCAATTGAAAGCGGGGTATCAAGATGAAGAAACTGATTATTATCATTTCGTCATGTCTTTTGGGCATAATCATTGTTCTGTTCGGGGTGGGGCTCTATCTCAACGCGAACATTGAGGAGATCACCCGGAAACATCTGGGCGCGAAAATCAACTTTGAAGACGTGAAATTTCGCTATTCACCCATGCCAACAGTGGTCTTTACTGCCCTGGAGATTGAACACAAGAACAATAAGGTCAAGATCCCTTCCATCGAGTTATATCCCAACCTGTTGGATCTCATGAAGGGCCGGCTCTCCTTGAAAAAGGCGGTGCTGGAAAAACCCTTTGTTCTCACAGAGCTTATCCCAGCGCTGGGACAAGATGACGAACCCACAGACTCAGCAGCTTTGACAGTGGCCGCCATTCCCGCCGAAAGGCTGGGGGGAATCATGATCAATGGGGGAAAGCTGCTCCTGAAAGGTCCCGGCACCCAACCTCAGCCCATCTCCTTTACGGTGGCCATGGAAAATATAGAGAAGAAGGACCAGGCCATATCCGTTCAACTCAAGCAGTTCTCGGTGGAGGAGTTAGGGCTCAAGTTTGCTGGAGATATCACCATCTCCTCCTTTGCCCCTTTGAAGTTGAAGGTGGATGCACCTGAGGCATCCATCAACCCCTCGGCAGTGAAGGACTTTTTAGTTAAGTTTGGGTTCATCAAGAAAGATCTCAGCACTCAGATTCCCAAGATTGAAAGTGTGGGTGCAAAGGGGTTGAAATTGGAGATAGATCCGGATGCCGGGAAGTTCCTACTTTCCTCGGCCGAACTGAGCTTTGATCAAAACCAACTGAAGGATACCAGCGTCAATTTGTCGGAGAAGGGTGCCTTTGAGCTGAGCTGCGCCCAGATACTGCTGGATATGGGAACTATTCAGGGCTGGCTGATGGCCCACCCCAAGGGGAAAGAGGCGCTGGATAATATCCTTGCCAAGGCCAAGCTGAAATCCCTGACCACTCAGGGAACGCTTCAACTGTCTTCTCTGGACCTCAAAGGAAACCAGAAAAAACCGGCTGATATCAACGGGTCTTTGGACCTTAAGACCCAGGGCCTGAAGATTCACCTGGTCTCTGAAAATGGACAGGAACAGGCTCTCACCGTGACCCAGCTAGATACCAAGGTCACCATAAAAAGCGGAAAACCGTCCGCTAAGATCGGAAAACTCCAGTTAAGCTCTTCACGGGGGGGAACCGGCACCCTAACGGGTTCTTTTGCGCTGCCCTTTGATCTGAGGGACATAGGATTCAAGGGATCTTTGGACTCTTTCAGGGTCTTTGACACGGTTGTCAATCTGGATGCCGAGATGTCCAGAAAGAGGAGGCTCACATTTGACCTTGACCTGGCTTCCCCATCACTTGAGGTCCTGGCAAAGGGTTTGGTGTATGCACCGGTACAGAAAAAGATCGACTACGTAGCACGCCTTGAAAATCTTAAGATCTCCAGGGCGGATTCACGGCAAGACGCCAACCGGGGCAAGACCGAAGAAAAGGGTCCCAAAGAGTTTGATTTTACCGCCATCAGAGGCAAAAAGATCTCTGCCGAGGCATTCGTCAGAAGTTTCCAATTCAACTCACTACCCGAACTGGAAAACATAAAATTCCTGTTGCAGTGCCAGAATGACAGGGCCGTTGTGAGGGGGAAGATCCGCCTTTGCAACACCGATATGTTCGTGGACGCAATCCTGATTCCGCCAAGCGGGATTACCGCCCAGATTGAGGGAAAGGGGGTTAGCCTGGACCTTACCTCCTTTATCGCCTGCTTTTCCAAGGAACTTCCTGTCTTCTTGCAAGGAAAGATCTCTATTTCCGCGTCCCTTTTTGTCAGAGGAACCAACCCCAAGGTCTTAATGGACACGGCTGAGGGTGAAGTGATGATGACCCTGGCCAGGTGCTCGGTTTACAGGCTCTCCAACCTGGATTATCGCCTTGGTTTTTTGCAGGATATCCTGGGAGTTGCCGGGGTAAATCCCGATACAATGGATTCCATTTCATTCACTAAAGGCGTTGCCAAGGCCAAACTGGAAAATGGGCACGTTGTCCTGGATACCTTCTCCCTCAGGGGTCCTGTTGTTGATGCATGGGGAAGCGGTGAGTTTGTGCTCAAAGAGAAGCGTCTCAGGCTCTCAGGAGAGGTCCGGACGGCCTTGGGCATCACAAGAGACCTGGATGTCGACAGGGTCTTGAAAAGGAGCCAGATATGATGGCAGGCCAAAATACCAATGCTTTCTCTACAAGGACCTGGGTCTTGTTGGTGCCTCTCCTGGCCTTCGTTCTCAGCGCTTGCGGTGCCCCCAAAAAGCCGCAAAAGGGCATCTTTATCAAAGAGCAGGAAATCCCCCGGAAAATCGCGGTGCTGCCCGCGAAGTACGCTCTCAAGAAAAAAAAGGATGTCAGTCTGGAGGTGGAACCGGGAAGTGAAAAGGGGAAGTTTGTTGCAAACCTCGTGAGGGGCGTCATCCATAACCAGCTTTCAGGAAAGGGCTATGCGACCCAGCCCATCAATCTGGTGGACCAGAAGCTGGCCGCTTCAAAAGGGAAAAGGGACTGGGATACCATCTCTCCGAAGAAACTCTGCAAGGTCTTGGGGGTAGATGGCCTCATCTATCCGGAAATCATCGCTGCTACCATGATGAAGGCCTTGGCCTACGACGAATACTCCATCGAAGCACGTGTAAAAATGGTTAACAGCAGAGGGGAGACCTTGGGCACGTGGACCGAATCTGCCTCAAAAAGAAAAATAGCCATCCCAACCAGTCCCCTGAGTCTTGCAGCGACACTGTTGGAAGCCGCATTGGACGAATCCGAAAGAAAACACATGCGGCTGATCGTCTACGATCTGGGGTGGAAGATTACCCAGTTCATCCCCGACAGTCCGCATGGAAAGGCCTTGCCGGAAGTAATTTCTGTGGTCACCAATGTGGACAAGGGAACATTCGCCGGGGGGGAAGAGATCGAAGTGGTTGTGAATGCCGAGAAGGATCTGACCTGCACCTTTGATTTGGGTGATTTCAAAAAGGCGATCTCCATGCCCTATTCAGAGGATGGGAATTATAGGGGTGTTTATCGGATCCGGGAAGGGGACAAGACATCCATGGCGCCCATCAAGATCCGGATGGTAAAGCCCAATGGGGTGGAAAGGATCTGGGTTGAGACCGGCGGGACTGTTACCATAGATGCCATTGCTCCGCCTCCGCCCGGGGAGATGAAAGGCAGGGC
>JABMQV010000671.1 GCA_013203065.1 Desulfobacteraceae bacterium
CCTCAAGGAAAAAAAGTCTCCATAGATGTAAAGAAAGATCTGGTCCACCTCGCCTATACGGGCGGGACCACAGGTGCCTCAAAAGGCGTGATGCTCACCCACGCCAATGTGGCGGCAAATGTCCTTCAGTACGGCAACTGGACCAGCGGCTCTCAAGTGGAATGGGTGGATGGGGTCTTGAAAGCGGTCTATCCGCCGGGAGTTGATCCCAAGAGGGATCGGCTCACTGCCAGGGATCAGGAGACGGCCCTGGTGGTGGTACCCTGGTTTCACGCCATGGGGACTGTTGGTTATCTCAATGCCCAAGTGTATGGTGGAAACACGATGGTTGTCTTTCCCCGGTTCGAGCCAAAGGAATACCTCGACGCCGTGGTCAAATACAGGGCCACCATGCTCGGCGGGGCCCCCCAACTCTTCATCCCCCTGATTAACCTCCCGGACTTTGATTCATATGACCTCTCCAGCATCAAAGTCGCCGCTTCAGGGGCGGCTCCGCTGGCCATGCCCGTTCTCGAAAAAATGCTCGATGTCTTCACGGGCGGTGTGGTGCAGGAGGGCTGGGGACTGACCGAGTGCTCCATGGGGGCAACGGCGAATCCCCCTGACCGCGAGGCCATACGCCCGGGTTCCGTCGGCCTCCCGGTCTATGATACCGAATGTAAGGTGATCGATGCGGCCACCGGAAAAGACCTCCCCCCGGGCTCGGAAGGGGAACTGTGCATTCGGGGCCCCCAGGTGATGCAGGGTTACTGGAAAAGGCCGGAAGCCACGTCAGAGGTCCTGAAGGATGGCTGGCTCCTTACCGGAGACATCGGTCACGAGGCTGAAGATGGTTTCATTTATATCACCGACCGGAAAAAGGACATGATCATCTACAAGGGATACAATGTTTATCCCAGAGAAATAGAAGAGGTGATCTTCGAACACCCGGCGGTCCAGCAGTGTGCGGTTGTCGGAAAGCCAGACCTGGACACAGGAGAGTACCCCGTGGCGTTTGTGGAGTTAAAACAGGGGGCCCAGGCCACCAGAGAAGAGATCATGGAGCACACCAACACTCAGATCGGCCACTATAAGAAAATCAGAGATGTGATCTTTATGGAAACCATCCCGGTAAGCGGTGCCGGAAAGGTATTGAAAAAGGAACTGAGGGAGCACCTAATACAAGAATAGCAGGCACTACTCGTTTACCAGAAAATATTCCACCGTCGTGACCACCCTCACGATCTTAAGATCGGGTGAATTCATATCCCGGTTTCTGATGGTAAACAATCCCTGCCTTGCCTTCCGTATGGCGCCCACCTTACTGCCGGAGTCCAGGGCAAACTGCTCGGCGGCCTTTCTGGCGTTTTTTGTTGCCCGGGCAATCATTTGGGGCTTAATCTTATTGAGGCCGGTGAACAAGAATTCGGTTCCTCGCCCGTAATTGTTCGCAAGGACAATGCCTTTCTTGACCAATTCACCCGACTGCTCCATTGCCTTTTTGACAAGAGAGACGTTTGCACTTCGAAGCGTCACGGTCTTTTCCGCCTTATAGCGGTTCCGGGGCATGTCTCTGCCGGTATAACCCTGTGCATAGTAGTCGGTAATGCGCGGCGGGGATTCGGATATTTCATTGGCGTTGAACCCGAACTGGACAAGAAACTTGTTTATGGCATTCCTGGCACTGTCAAGTCTCCCTTGTAGGGGCGACAAATCATTACCGGTTTCGCTGATGGTGAGGGGCCAGATAGCCAGGTCGGCATCCACACTGCGTTCGGCCAGGCCTTTTACGGTCACGGATCTTTGAGAGCTGCGGAATTTATAGAGGGCATCGCCGACAAAGAAACCGGCAAAAGCAATCCCCAGACCCAATGTGATTCCCAAAACAAGTGATGAAGCCAAAGACTTGCCGTTCATAACCTCCCCCTTTCAACACCCCATCTTTCAGACTTTAACTGTTTCACCCCTTTGCTTGCTTTATCTTACAATATTTCCGATTATTCTGCATTTAAGAAATCTGGGATAATAGAGACTCCTGTCGTTAAGAACCCGATAAGAATCCAGATGGCTCACCACATAGGTTATGATCATATCAGAACCAGATTGTTCAGGATGGGCCTTTCCTGCATATATGAAGATATCTCTTGTTCCGTATTCTTTTGGGCGATAGAGCCGTCTGAGAGGCGACCATGGGCCCACAAGGCGCCTTGCAGTTCGAAAGGCAATATCCGCGGAACCAAACCCCGTTGACTGTATCTGGACGAACCCTCCCAGGTGGGGCTCGTAGTTGACGGTGAATTCAGTTTGCCCTTTTGTGAAAACCTTTGCCGGCTTATCCCGGAGCTTGTCTTGCCCACACCACCCGCCGGGGTGTCCAATCCACCACCGGGGATTTCTCAAATCTCCCCTAGCTACTTCTTTGATCGGCCATCTGGCGAGATAAACATCATGGGTCTTGGATTCATCTGAACTGAAGGCATAAAGATAGTCATCCGCCATCACGAGGCCGCCGGAACCTGTAATCATCCGCTGCGGATTTTTCGCGATCTCTGTCCAGCAAAGATTCCACTCTTCGGGTTCATCCTTGTAGTTGAATATTCTCACCGCCTTCCATCCTGCGAAATCAAATCCCAGATCATTATCAGAGGGTTCAATCTCCAAAAGGAATATGAGCAGGAAGCCATTTGTGACGACGCCCTGTCCCGGCCAAAACCAAAGTGTCCCCTTACCAGGGAAAAATGATTGCGGGGTATTGTTCTTAACTTTCCAATAAAAACGGATCCCTGCAGACAAGGGATCATATCCTGATTGGATGGCAACACTGTTTCTGATGAAAACGGATTCACTCCTGAGATGCCGGTTGCTGGCTGCGATGAAGCTATCGCCAAAAAGCCAAAGGACTCTACCATCACCAAGGTCAATGGAACTCCCTCCGTCCCCACCCAGCCACCGGTCGTCTTTTCTAAACATCTGGTCCGCAGCAGGCCACGGCTCAGCGACAATTGCAGGAGAAGGTTCGCCCTCAGCCGGATAAACAGGGGCGCCGCTGAGCAGCACACATAAAATGAGGGCTGGAACTAGCCACTTGTGATTGACATGCCGGGGGTGAAGCATCAAAAGGTCTCCATTTCCTTAAACCATTTCGCCGGTGATGGGCGGAGTGTACACCAATCGAGGTCAAGTCGCAATCTCAGGCACGCGGTCAAAGTCTCACAAAACGCTTTGGATATTCTCCAGAAAACAATCTCGAATTTTCCCGCCCCAATGGAAAGGGTACGTGGAGTTTGGATACTTTTTACTCATGCAAGTATCCAGATTGGGTATTTTTTACCCGGCAATAAGGGGCGATCCTTGCCATAACGGGCAAAAGGAGTGAGGCGGATAATGGGGATGTCTCTCTTTCCGCAGGTCATCAACATTCAGGCAAGGAGAGGATGACCTTTCTGGCATGGATGTTGCTTTGTCAACAGGTAAAACGGTGATGTAAACATATTTAGGAGGTGGAAAAAATGAAAAGACATTTGAGCATCATCACGTTAGGTATTGTTTTTTTGGCCGCCATGGGGCTGGCGTACCAGTCGCCTTTTTTCGGAACCGGACAGGCCCACGCATGCGGTTGGAATTCCAAGGGAGGTGAAGATTATGTCCCTCAAAGGAGAAACCCGGATGCTTCGCGATCTAAAACCTCTTTGATGACCAGGGAACAGGCCTACGACGTGGTTGCCAAGCATATCACGAAAGTCAATCCGGCCCTTAAAGTCGGCGAAATGAAAGATGTTGGAAGTTTTTTTGAAACAGAGATTGTAGATAAGGATAACAGGTTTGTCGAGCTCCTGGGCGTAGACAAACAATCCGGCCGACTGATGGTGCTGAACTAGCCAGGGATGGCCTTTCAATTCTTCAATGGATCAACTGTGAATTATCTGAAATTCAGGTAAACAACAAAAGGGGGTGATCTGCATGAAACGTTTTGTGGTCCCAAGGACAGCCCA
>JABMQV010000672.1 GCA_013203065.1 Desulfobacteraceae bacterium
ATAACCCCATACTGAGGGAAGACTTTATTGAAAGGGCCTTTACCATCAGAAGATGGCTTGAAGTCTCGTCGGGGAAGAGGACTTTCAAGAAACTGGTTGATTTTCATTGCTCACACAGGCTCCTAATCCTCTCCCGCAGCCCGGAGCACCTTGGTGTCATGGAGAGGGTGCTCAAGACCGAAAAAAGGGTCCCTGTCAGGGAACTGTATGATTTATACGAAGAGTTATTGACAGAGTCCCTTAAACGCAAGACAACGCCAAGAAAGAATGTCCGGGTACTTCAACGGGCCATGGGATATTTTGGAAAACATTTGGCACAGGGCGAAAAACAGGAATTGATTGAAATCACCCAGGCCTATGGTGAAGGTCAGGTACCCCTACTTGTCCCCATCACGCTCTTCAACCACTTTGCCCGGAAATACGATTGCCATGATCTCAGCCGGCAGGTCTTCCTCCACCCACATCCCATTGAGCTTCATCTCAGAAATCATGCCTGAGAACGGATGCGCTCCAATCACCCTTCATTTCAAGAGATTGGCCAATGCCTCCGGCAGGTTGGGGAATTGAAATTGAAAGCCCTTTTCCAGGAGTTTTTTGGGGATTACCCTCTGTCCCTCCAGGAGGACCGAAGCAAACTCACCCATAAACAGCCTGATAAGGAAGCCCGGCATGGGGGGCATAAAGGTCGGCCTTTTCAGCGCCTCACCCAGTAGTCTTGTCATCTCTTTGTTTGTGACCGGATTGGGGGCCGTGAAGTTTATGGGGCCGGAGACACCCTCTGTATCCATCAAGAACAGGTAGGCATTTACAAGGTCCTGTTGGTGAATCCACGATACCTGCTGCCTCCCATTCCCAAGGGCACTCCCCAGGTACCACTTAAACAGAGGGGTCATCCTGGCAAGCGCCCCTCCTCCCGAACCCAACACAATTCCAAAACGGCAAAGAAACACCCTCGCCCCAAATCTTTCAGCCTTCAAGGCCTCGGCCTCCCATTCTTTGGTAAGGGAGGCCAGAAAGTCATCGCCAGGGGGGCTTCTCTCGTCCAGTTCCTGATCCCCCTGATTGCCATAATAGCCCACCGCCGACGTGCTGAAAACCAGGGTCTCCCTCCCATTGCGGGCAGAGAGGGCCTCCACGAGGTTGCGTGTTGAAAGGATACGGCTGTCCCGGATGGCCTTCTTTGTAACGTCTGTCCACCGTCCGAAGATGGAGGCCCCCGCCAGGTTTATGACACTATCGTGTCCCGCGACCGCTTCCTGCCACGGGCCTCCTTGGGTAGGATTCCCTTCAAGGATGCTGGCGCCTTTTGGCAAGCCCCTCCCAGTACTGACCGATCGCGTTAGAACCGTCACCGCGTGCCCGCGCTTCACCAACTCCCTCGTGAGGGTCGTCCCCACAAACCCTGTCCCCCCTGTCAAAAAAACTTTCATTGCTATGAGCCTTTCCCCCCAAGGTGAGGGTTGTTGCATCTGTTCAGAAAACTCCCCATATCCGCATCATTTCGGATCCCAAGGCGGGTCAAGGCAAAATCGTATCGCACCGGGTCACTGGGTTCAATTTGACTAAACGCACAGGTGATCTCTCTGGCTGTCCGCATGTTCGAGGATTTTCGATCGGTTAATTTCAAAAGGGTACAGATTCTGTGCATATGGGTATCAAGGGGAATGATCAATCTGGAGGGACCCACCCCCCGCCAGCCCCCTGGGTCTACCTTATCCTCCCTTACCATCCACCTGAGAAAAAGATTCAGTCTCTTGCACGCACTACCCTTTTCCGGCAAAGGCAAGAGGCTGTTGGGATGACCGTCAAGGGCCGCCCGGAGGTTTTCTACCAGGAAGGAAAGCGCCGGGAGCACGGTCTCATGGTCTTGCTTCAGGCCCGCAAAAAAACAGGCATATAGGGAGCCAAATCGCTCGATCACAGCCTTTATCCCCGTTAGCAGTTGAGCAAGTTCTTTTCCCGTGGTAAACCGGTGTCTGAAATCAAAGAAAGTCTGCTCCAGGGAGGATGGTGTTTGCAACTTCAGGAATTCGCATGGAAAAGGCCCCATTTTTTCGAGGACGACAGACACGCTTTTCAGAATCTGGATCACCTTCCCGTAGGCAAGGGATGAGGCGATAAGACCAACAACTTCTCGGTCATGAAATCGGGGATAGTGGTAAAGGTATTCCAGTGGATCCGGATGGATCCATTCGGGAGAATTGTAGGAGGCATAAAGCCGATCAAGCTGGCCTTTGGTTACAATGGGCACATCAGAGACATTCATTCCTCTCCCCAGGTGATGCAGTCGGCAGGGTATATGCTTTTGCCCCCGGGTTCCCCCAGGTCCTTACCCTTTCTTTTTTCCATTTCAGGTATTCACCATGGGTAATCATGGGGCCCAAGTCACCCGAACACTCTCCATGCCCCCCTTTCCGGCACTGCCGGCAGCGCGTTTCGGAACATAACTGGCACTCAAGACAGTCTTTGCACGGCCTTTTCTCTTTATGAGCCATAAATCGCCGTTCCCCCGGATCCGCCATCAATGGCCATCTCCCCCATTCAGTTTAATGGTCCTTGAACCGGAACAGGGGGCCGTGGACCGCCGTGCCTACATCTTGATCTCTGACCAAAAAAAGGGGGGGATAATTCCCCCTTTTGAACGTTTGCTAAACCTTACCCCATGGGCCTTTTTGCGGTCTGGATAGGTCCTCCGCAGGATTTGCACCAGGGAGGCAGGATCTGTTGGCCAGAAAGGGTGACTGATGGCCTATGCTGCCTTTTCAAACTGGTCTTTTTCTGCCCCACAGACTGGGCAGGTCCAATCATCGGGAACGTCTTCGAACTTTGTTCCGGCGGCTACACCATTATCCGGATCCCCATCCGCAGGATCATAGATATATCCACAAACCGAGCATTCATACTTATCCATCTCTCATCCCTCCTTATTCTAAGGTCTTATAAATGGCTCAGGAGACCGTGCCCCAGGCCTTTGGCCAATAGAGCTTGTAAACTCAAATGAGAATAATGTGCGGAATCTACAATGTCAACATTGATTGGCCATTGTCTACCTTGATTCCCTATGCCCATCCGGCACTGGCTGCCCATCCACATAAACACACTTTTCCTCATCAAGGGCAAAGCGGCCCCTGGCTATCATCTCAATGGTGATGGGAAATATCTTCCAGTCCCCAAGC
>JABMQV010000673.1 GCA_013203065.1 Desulfobacteraceae bacterium
AAGATGCCCGGCATCGACGGCATCGAGGTGTTGCGGCGGGTGAAGGAGACCAACCCCGAAATTGAGGTGATCATTCTCACGGGCCACGGGTCTGAGGCGGACAAAAAGATATGCATGGAACTTGGGGCCTTCGCCTATCTGCATAAGCCGGTAGATATTGATGTGCTCAGTGAGACACTTAAGAAGGCTAATGAGAAGATACAGCACAAAAAAATCAGATGAAGCACCAAGGAAAGGGTTGAGGAATTAAGGGATTTTGGGACATGTCGCTAATTGATAAACTTAAACCGGAATTCTGGGAGTACAGGCATGTGGCAGCAGAGACTGATGAGCACCTGTTTGACTTCCGTCGCATGTGGAAACTGGCGGCCTTTCTTACTGCCGCTGTGGCCGTTATCCCCTTGATAATTCTGGCAGCAGTGGACTATCACGTAACGCAACGCTCTATCGAGGCAGAGAACCTTTTCCGCACAGCACGCCTTGTCTCTAATACAAGTCGGACCATTTTTTTCTTTTTTGCCGAGCACAGATCGGCCCTGGAGTTCATTGTAAAGGAAAACAGCTTCGAAAGACTGAACAGGCCGGGGGCCCTGAGCCAGATACTAAGAAACCTGAAAAGCAGCATCGGGGGCTTCACGGACTTGGGGCTTATTGGACCGCTCGGCAGACAGAGGGGATATGCGGGGCCATACAAACTGGCAGGCAAGGATTATAGTAACCAGAACTGGTATAAGGCAGTGCTTGAAAACGGAGTTTACATTAGTGACGTCTTCCTCGGTTTCAGACACGTGCCGCATATCGTTATTGCGGTGAAGCGCAGTCATCCAAATGGTTTGTGTTACGTGCTCCGGGCTACCTTAGACACAAAAAAACTGGATGATCTGCTCTCAAATGTTGAAGTAGCCGGCCGTGGAGATGCGTTTATGATAAACCGGCAAGGGACCCTCCAGACACCCTCTCTCTACCACGGCAAGGTCCTTGAAAGGGCAGCCCTCCCTGTTCCCAAATACGCACCTCGAACAGAGGTATCTGAAGGGAATGACATAAATGGCGCCCCGGTTATCATAGGCTACAGGTATATTACCGACACTCCCTTCATTCTCATGGCAGTCAAGCACAAAAAAGAACTCATGAAGTCCTGGTACAAAACCCGGATGAAGCTGATCCTCTTTTTAGGAATAAGTGTCACCATAATCCTCGTTGTGGTAGTTGGTATGGCCACCTACCTTGTAAACAAGAGCTATACGGCGGATCAAAAACGAATCATGACCCTTCACCAGGTGGAATATACTAATAAGATGGCCTCGGTCGGGCGCCTGGCCGCCGGAGTGTCCCATGAGGTTAATAACCCCCTCGCTATCATTAACGAAAAGGCCGGGCTAATTAAGGATCTAATTACCCTTAAGAAAGAATATGGAGAGGACCCTAAGTTGCTTGGCCTCGTGGACTCAATCCTCTCTTCTGTGAAAAGGGCTGGAATTATCACCAAGAGGCTCCTGAGTTTTTCGCGGAATATGGAGGTCAGTATTGCGCCTGTTAATCTTAAAAAACTCGTAGAAGAGGTGTTAAGCTTTCTGACAAAGGAAGCGGAATATAGGTCCATTAGGATCTCCCTTGAGGCATCCGGGGATGTCCCCCAGATTGAAAGTGACAGGGGGAAGCTCCAGGAGATTTTCCTTAATTTGATAAACAATGCCTTTGCTGCAATGACTGATGGCGGATATTTAGACATAAAGGTCAAAAAAGAGGAGACAGAGAAGGTTTTGGTTACAGTCGCAGACGACGGGTGTGGTATCTCCGAACAGGACCTGAAGCGGATTTTCGAGCCATTTTTCTCAACAAGAACCAAAAAGGGGGGCACAGGCCTTGGTCTTTCCCTCACCCAAAACTTTGTACGGGAAATTGGAGGGACAATGGATGTTAAAAGCGAGGTGGATAAAGGGACAACTTTTATAATTACTCTACCGCTCAGCATGCAAATAACGGAGGAGGAGACGAATGAGGGTATTGCTAATAGACGATGAAGAGGAACTGATCTCCACGCTTGCAGAAAGGCTGTCCTTAAGGGGAATAGATGCGGATTGGGTAACAAACGGGAAAGAAGCATTAAAAAAAGTGGATCTCGAGCGCTACGACCTGGCTGTGGTGGACGTCCGGATGCCGAAGATGAGCGGGCTTGCGGTAAAAAAGAAAATGGCGGAGAAATGTCCCGGCTTGAAATTTATTTTTATGACCGGGCATGGCTCGGAAGATGATTATAACGAGGGCGCGGCCGAGGCAGGAACCGAATACTACTTGGTGAAGCCGCTCAATATCGAACTCCTCATTGAGAAGATCTATGAGGCTCTTAAGAGGTAAGGAGGCAAACCATGAACACTAAATGGGACGTGATTGGTGAACAGGGGCTTCAGTTTTTCGGTAAGATGTCCGCAACTATCTCCCACGAGATCAATAACGCCTTGGCTATTATCAATGAAAATGCCGGGCTCCTGCAGGATTTCACCCTGATGGCAGACAAAGGGATACCGCTCGATCCAAAACGGCTGAATAGTTTGGCCGGAAAAATGATACAGCAAGTCCGGCGTGCAGAGATGATTGTCAGAAATATGAACAGGTTCGCCCACAGCGTTGACGAATCCTCAAAAAGCGTCAATTTAGGCGATATCGTAGAGTTTGTGGCTGCTCTTTCCGGCAGGTTTGCCTCAATGCGGGGCGTGACAATACAACCGAAGCCTACCGAAGTCCCTGCGAAGATCACTACGAATCCTTTTTTACTGGAAAACCTCATCTGGCTGTGCCTGGATTTTGCCATGGATGCGGCCGGTGAGGGGAACAC
>JABMQV010000078.1 GCA_013203065.1 Desulfobacteraceae bacterium
CTTCCGGAGCTACGGGGCAGGCGCCGAGATTGGCCAAGAGGGGGCGTTTTTCAAAGGTCTCCAGAGGACAACACCATCAACTTTCCTTCGGATATTTATCATTTGCTAAAGGGTGCAAAGGAAGAGTATCCATAACCTGCACCACCCAAGAGATCCCAGAACCGTCCTACCGGTCGGGTTGCCTGAGAGAAGTTCACATGCTATCCTTCTGTGTGAAATTATAGATTCTTAGGAAAAGGTTTGTAAGTTCTCAATATTCTCGGGCAACAAGTAATTGGAGAAAGGCATAGGAGTAAGACACGACATGAAGCAAAGTCATGACAATAAATTCGCATCAATTGAAAACATCCAGGAGGGTTTTCAGAATGTCGGGTACATATGCAGCCGCCAGATTGCCACAACCCTTTACCTGGCATATCATCTGGAAAAACCCATCCTTGTGGAAGGGCCCGCAGGCGTCGGAAAGACGGAGCTTGCAAAGACAGCGGCAACCTATCTCAATAAACCGCTAATTCGCCTTCAGTGCTATGAAGGGCTTGATGAATCAAAGGCCCTCTATGAATGGAAGTACGGGAAACAGCTGTTGTATACCCAGATTCTGAAAGATAAACTGAATGAGGTCCTAAAGGGAACAAAGGGACTCGGGCCATCCATTGCCAAACTCCACCAGCACGACGATATTTTCTTCTCCATCCATTTCCTTGAGCCACGCCCCTTGCTGAGCGCCATCCAGGCCAAAGACGGGGCCGTTCTACTGGTGGATGAAGTGGACAAATCGGACCAGGAGTTTGAAGCCTTTCTCCTGGAAATCTTGTCTGATTATCAGGTATCTGTTCCCGAAATAGGCACCATACGGGCCACATCAAAGCCCTTTGTTTTCTTGACCAGCAACAATACGAGAGAAATGAGTGAGGCACTCAAACGTCGTTGCCTCCACCTCTTTATCCCTTTTCCCGACGCCAAACTCGAAAAGGAGATCATTCGAGTCCGCGTGCCCGCTATCTCCGAAGACCTGAGGGGTCAACTGGTATCTTTTATCCAGCAGGTCAGAAACCTTGACCTCAAAAAAGTGCCATCCGTCAGCGAGACCATCGATTGGGCAAAGGTTTTAGTGCTTCTCCATTCATCCGGGATGGACTCGGAACTGATCAAAGAAACCCTCAATACTTTTTTGAAATTCGAAGAGGACATAGAGATCGTAAAGGAGCAGCTTTATCAGTTGGTGGACAAGGCCAAGCGGGAGGGGGCGGTTTATTGATGGAACAGGTCCTGCAGGATCTAATCATGGCCCTTCGAGCGTCTGGTGTGAGGATTTCAGTATCAGAGAATATTGACGCGATGAATGCTGTGCGGCTCTTGGGGTACGCCCACAGACAGCAGTTAAAGGATTCCCTGTCAGCCACCCTGGCAAAGTCGCTGCACGAAACAGAGATCTTTGAGACCTGCTTTGATCGCTTTTTTTCATTGGACAACTTCTCTGATTCAGAAATTGATTCCGGCGTGCAGGAAGAAATTGCCCCTGACAATAACGACTCTCCCTTGACACAAATGCTCCTGTCCGGCGATCAAGCGGGACTGTCTCTCTCCATGCGACAGGCCACACAGGAAATCGGGATTACAGGGATCCGGTTTTTCACACAAAAGAGCCTCTATATTCAAAGGATACTAAAGGGTATGGGCCTTGAGGGCCTTGACAGGGACATCAGAAACCTTCGTGGAGATGACAGGACTTATTCCCAGGAAAAGGCAAGGGTGCTCAAAGGTACCAAAGACCTCCTTTTTGAGAATGTAAGAGATTTTGTGGAACAGCAGTATTCCCTTTTCGCCGCATCTGCCAACGAAGAGATCCTTGAAAAATACTTGAAACGGGTCAGGCTGTCCAATCTGGAACAGCAGGATTTTGCCAGGATGCGGGAAATCATGCGAAAGATGGTCAAACGTCTTAACGATCTTCATTCCAGGAGACGGAAGTCCTGCAAACGGGGCCGTCTGGATCTAAAAAGGACGCTCAGGGCCAATCTTGCTTACCAGGGAACTCTTTTTGATCTACGGTGGAAAAGCAAGAAGATCGATCGACCAAATATCATTGTACTTTGCGATGTGAGTCGTTCTGTGGACGCTGTGGCGAGGTTTCTGCTCCTTTTTCTTTACAGTCTCAATGAGGAACTGGCCAGGATTAGATCGTTTATTTTTTGCTCCAACCTGGTTGAGGTCACCCATGTTTTCGAGGAATATGATGTTGAAGAGGCCCTGGTGAGGCTTCAGAAAGGCGCCGGTCTTGGGGTCTTGTTAGGAAGGACCGATTATGGTCAGGTGTTTCGAGATTTCAAAGAGACTTGGCTCGAAACGGTCACACGCAAGACGACGTTCCTCATCCTTGGCGATGCCCGAAACAACTACGCTGATCCCGAGGCTGGCATCCTGAAATTACTCTACGAAAGGAGCAAGAGACTCATTTGGCTCAACCCTGAATCTCCTCCTTTCTGGGGAACAGGGGACTCGGCCATGAAGACCTATCTGCCTTACTGCTCTATGGTCCAGAAATGCAGTACCGTTAGTCAACTGGAAAGGGTGGTCGGCTCCCTCCTCAGGATGCGTGCCACCTGATACCTGCCCTACCCTTCACCCTTCTTCCAATATTCCCAGCCCCGCGTCTAAACATTCCCGATCAATGGGCCTGCAGAACCAGGGGTGGGGTTCACCCATGATGCGGATGGAGACATGAACGCCCAAAAATCTTGCATTATTAACGAGCTTATTATAGTGTTCCTAAGATCCGGTTAATATTCCTTACCTTCTGGGGATGGAATTCTCACCGGAATAAGGGACCCTAATTGAGAACCTGTAAATATAAAGGGCAGAGGCCATGAAATTGAAGCTGAAGCACAAACTTATCGGATTGCCAGTTCTTGCGGCCATAGCACCTGTATTTGCCATCTTCATCTTTACATCAATTGAGGAAAAAAATGTTATCAGGAAAATTGAGGCCGAACTGAATCTCCTTGGTCGTGAAAGTATCGAGCAGATTGCCTTAGCCGTATATAATACGTGTGAGGCGGCAAGCAAGATGGTTCAATCGATATTGGACCGTAAGCTGGATAACGGTGCCAGATTTCTCGACAGTATGGGAGCGCTTTCCCTCTCCCCGGAGGTCGTCTCACGGAAGGCCATAAATCAACTTACAGGGAAGGAGAAAAAGGTGGCCCTTCCACGGATGCTGGTGGATGGACTCAGCGATCCCTCAACCTATATTGGCCTTATGAAAAAGAAATTCAGGGGGGATTACTCTCTCTTTCAGCGCATGAATAAACAGGGGGATATGATCTTGATCGCAACAACCCTGGCTGCCCCGGGGAAAGCCCCAAGTGTCGGCACCTTCTTACCGGCAGTGGAAAATGGCACACCCAATCCCATGATCAGCAACATACTTGGCAAAAAGGTCTATAATGGCGTTGCTTACGTTGTCAATGGCTGGTATTTCAGCGCCTGTAAACCCATAACCGATCAGGCGGGAACGGTCATCGGAATGTTATTTACCGGCCTCCCTTATGAGACCCCGGAATCTTTACGCCAGGCCATTATTGATATGAAGGTCGGAAAGACTGGCTATGTTTATGTACTTGGCGGCGCACTTCCCTTCCATCGGGGGCATTACATCATTTCAAAGGGGGGACAGCGGGACGGAGAAAACATATGGACCTCGAAAGACAGAACCGGGCGATTGTACATCCAATCAATTGTAAAAAAGGCCCTAAGACTCAAAAAGGGAGAAGCTGCCTCTGAACGGTATCCATGGCGAAATCTGGGTGAAAAAACAGACCGCTCAAAAGTGGTTGCCATTACATATTTTGAGCCTTGGGATTGGGTGATCGGGGCCGGAGCGTACGAGGATGACTACTATGATGCCAAACAAAAAATGGACAATAGCATGGATCAGCTGTTGTGGGTTATGGTCATTAGCGGTCTTGGCGTTCTTGTGCCTGTCATTGGGATTGCATTACTCATTGGTGGTAGAATTGCCAGACCCATAACTCAGATTACGGCTATTGCAAGAGAAATAGCCAGAGGGGACCTTTCATCTGCAGCGAAATCAGTACGCTCAATGGTTGGGACAGGGAGAAGTGATAGCATAAAGGTATCAGACAGTGAGACAGGCCATCTGCTCTCCGCCGTGAAGAGTATGACCGAGAGCCTCAACTCCCTCGTTGGCCAGGTTCAGCGTTCTGGAATTCAGGTGAGTTCTTCATCTACGGAGTTGGCTGCCACCTTCAAGCAGCAGGAAACCACCATGACGAAGCAGGTGGAATCCACAAACAAGGTAGTAAAGTCTGTGGAGGATATCTCCCATGTTGCCACGACCCTGGTCGACACCATGCAACAGGTGGCATCCATGTCCCAGGAGACTGCCGGCTTTGCCAGCAGTGGGCAGGAGGATCTGGCCCGTATGGAAGAAACCATGTACAACATGGAGAGCGCTTCCAAATCCATATCCGGCAGGTTGGAGACCATCAACGAGAAAGCGGAAAACATTACCACGGTAGTAGACACCATAACCAAGGTGGCCGATCAGACAAATCTGCTGTCGTTGAACGCGGCCATTGAAGCGGAAAAGGCCGGAGAGTATGGACGCGGGTTTCAGGTGGTAGCCCGGGAGATTCGAAGACTCGCCGACCAGACAGCCGTTGCGACTTTAGATATTGAGCAGATGGTCCAGGAGATGCAGTCTGCGGTGTCTACGGGTGTTATGGAAATGGACAAATTCATCGCAGAAGTGAAGCGAAACGCCGAAGACGTCGGCAAGATAAGCGCCCAGTTGACACGCATCATAGAGCAGGTACAGGCCCTGTCTCCCAGTTTTGAGGATGTGAATGTTTCAATGGGTCAACAATCCGAGAATGCACAGGAGATCAACACGGCAATGGTGAACCTCAGTGAAGAGTTGGGGCAGACCCTCGAGTCCTTGCGCGAGACCTACAGTGCCATTGAACAGTTAAATGAAGCAGCAGGAGGCCTCCAGGATGAGGTATCACACTTTAAGGTAGACGAAAATGGGTTGACGATCGAGGATTGAAAAAAACAAGAAGGATTCTTCTCCAAATCGCCAATCATCAATCGAAAACCTCCTATGGTTACAAGGAATCCCATGAAACCAACCAAGAATCCGGGGTATGGCTTCCTAATCATTTTATTCTTTACGGTCATTGGCCACTCAACTGTCCTTGGGGAGTCAAAAGAACTGACACTGGCAGTAGGGTTGACCATACCGCCCTATAATATTCCAAAAACCAACTC
>JABMQV010000674.1 GCA_013203065.1 Desulfobacteraceae bacterium
CATTCCATTATTCCATTATTCCATTATTCCATGTGCGAGACAAGGCTGCCAAGCCTCAGTAAATATCTACAATTTCAATAAGTTGTAGAATTTTCGAGACGTTAAATTATCATGTCTTTTCTATGGTTTAATTTGGCACTTTTTTTTGAACTGCTCGCAACAGGCGGATTCATCATCTATATCATAAAACAACGGAAGCAGGCGTTTAAGTGGTCCAATAGGATTCTCCTGGTGGGGTTGATATTCCACACAATTTTCTTGTGTCACCGGTACTATTCCCTGGGGACGGCCCCCGTCCTTGACCTCAAATCAGCCCTTTCGTTCTTTGCATGGTGTATTCTCTGCGCATATTTCGTATTGCAGCTGCGGTTTAAACTCATGGTCCTGGGATCATTTGTGGCCCCTTTTTCGGCATTCCTGATGATCATCTCCTATGCCATGCCATGGATGGAGGGACCTGTAAGACCGATCTTCAAGAGTCTGTGGCTCACCACCCATGTCGGAATCATATTTATGGGAAATGGTTTGTTTGCCATAGCCTTCTTGTCTGCCATTATGTATCTGTTTCAGGAACATCATATCAAACGCAAGCGGCTGGGCTCATTTTATGACAGGCTCCCGTCCCTGGCCACCCTGGATGGAATAAATCACTATGCAATCGTATACGGTTTCCCTTTTCTGACCGTTGGGATGATCACGGGTTCAATTTATGCCCAATCCGCCCTGGGAACCTATTGGCAATGGGATCCCAAAGAGGTGTGGTCCCTGATCTCATGGCTATTCTACGCGGTCCTCCTGCATCAAAGACTTGCCGCCGGGTGGCAGGGGCGCAGGGCTGCCATCATGTCCATTATCTGCTTCTGTATTTTGATCTTTACCTTTGTGGGCGCCAGTTTCTGGTTGGGGGGGTACCACAGTTTTAGTGAATTGCGGACCCGGTCAACGCCATGACAGAGATCATAAACATCGGCATGAATCATGAGACGGCCCCGGTGGAACTGAGGGAGTGTCTGGCAACAGAACCGGAAAATGTCACAAAGGCGCTCTCCTTTATGAGGGACAATGAATCCATAAAGGAGGGGGTTTTCATTTCCACATGCAACCGTGTCGAGGCCCTGTTTACGACCGAAACTGTAGAGGAGGCGAGGAGACGAATGGTCTCCTTTATGTCCGCACTTGGGGGGGTCCCGGAAGAGAGCTTTTTGCCGGCCCTCTATTCCTTTGAGGGGATGGATGCGGTGAAGCATATTTTCAATGTTGCCGCCAGCCTGGATTCCATGGTCGTAGGTGAACCTCAGATATTGGGGCAAATCAAGGATGCCTATGCCTTGGCCGCCAAGGAGAAGACCTCGGGGGTCATCCTGAACCGGTTGATGCACCGGGCCTTCCACGTGGCAAAAAGGGTCAGGACGGAGACGGGGATCGGCGGAGCCGCTGTCTCCATCAGTTACGCGGCCGTTGAATTGGCAAAGAAGATATTTCACGAACTGGACGGGAAAAAGGTGTTTCTCATCGGTGCAGGGGAGATGGCCGAGCTTGCGGCCAGACACCTGATGGGGCAGGGCGTAACCTCAATCGCCGTGGCCAACCGAACCTTTGCCAGGGCTGTTCAGGTAGCCGAACGCTTCCATGGACTCCCGGTTTCCTTTGATGAAATCGGGTCTCAGCTCACGGAAGCGGATATCGTGATTACTTCCACCGCATCTCCGGATTATGTAATTACGTTTGATCAGGTCAAGGCATCCCTGAGAAAGAGGCGTAACCGAGCCCTCTTTTTTATTGACATTGCCGTGCCAAGGGATGTCCAGCCTGAAATCAATGCTTTGAATAACGTATATGTTTATGATATTGACGACCTTAAGGGAGTCATCGAGTTAAATATGGCTCAACGGCAGCAGGAGGCCATTCGGGCGGAAAGTATCGTTCTGGAAGAGGTCCTCAAGTTTGAAAACTGGCTCAAAACACTCTCAGTGGTTCCAACGATTGTCTCGTTGAGGGATAAGGCAGAATCAATTGTCCAGGCCGAGCTTAAGAGAAGCACTTCCGCTCTGGGTGCTCTTACATCTGAGCAGAAAGAGGTTATACAGACCCTTGCCCGGTCCATTGTTGAAAAAGTCATTAATGATCCCATCCTTTTCCTGAAAGGAAAGGCAGGGAGACCAACCCTTGACACCTATTTGGACATGGCGAGAAGGCTATTCAGCCTGAATAACAATCGGGAGGATACGGAATAGACGAAGGAAAATCTAATCTTTAGGAGACGTAATATGGACGTAAACAAAATGATCAAAACCCTTAAAGGGCATCCCGACTATCCAAAAATGGGGATGATAGCGAGCCATTTGGGAGTTGTACGGGAGACCTCTCTCAGCGGAGAAAAGGTAATGGGAATCGAAGTAGAATTCGATCAGAATGTTCTCAAGAACATAATCTCCGAAATCAAGAAAATCGAAGGTATCGTTGACGTGTTAATTGATACTGACGAAGGATATTTGAATGTGGGAGAGGATATTATGGCTGTCGTGGTGGGCGGGGATACCCGTGAGCATGTATTTCCTGCACTCGTGGATACGGTCAATCGGATAAAGACAGAGGCAACCCAAAAAAAGGAGCAGTTTTAGTGAGAGGGATATCTTATGGGGATGGTGGATGTAACTGAAAAGCCCGTGATCAGACGTGAGGCAGTGGCCAAAGGGACAATCCTTCTTTCTGCCCATACTGTCCGAAAGATCAGGGAACAGGAGATAAAGAAGGGCGATCCGCTCTTTGCTGCGGAGATCGGTGCAATGAATGCGGCAAAGCAGACCCACCTCCTGATCCCCCATTGTCATCAGATACCCCTGGACGCGGTAGAGGTCTCTTTTCGCGTCCATGAGGATTCCCTTGAAGCCGAATGCCGTGTAAGGGCCCAGGCACGCACCGGGGTGGAGATGGAGGCCCTTGTGGGTGTCTCTATGGCCCTGAACATCGTTTGGGACATGGTCAAATACCTTGAAAAGGATGAGATGGGTCAATATCCCACCACGAAAATGACCGATATCCGGGTAGTGAGAAAGAAAAAAGGTAAATAGATAAAGAGGGTCTATCCTTTGAAAACGGGGGAAAGAGCCCCCGGTGGTTTTAGGGGAAAGCAATATGAAGAAGATGATGATTGGCTTTATGGGTCTCGGTCTGTTACTGCTATGTCAGACCGGGTGGGCCGAAGAGGCCTATGTGACAAATACATCCAGGATTACCCTCCGTGGCGGGCCAAACACAACACAGAAGATCGTCACAATGCTCCGTCCGGATCAGCGTGTGGAAGTCCTGGGATCCGAGTCCGGTTGGAGTCACGTTCGTCTTAAGGGGCCTGGAAATAAGGACCTGGAGGGATGGGTCTTAGACCGCTTTCTAAGCACACGTATGCCATGGAAGAGTCAGGCATTGTCTCTGGAAAAAGAGAATTCCCTCCTCAAGGAAAGACTCTCTCATCTTAAAAAAAATTGGAAAGAAGTCTCCGGTAAAGAAAAGGGGCTTACTCTCAAAATGGAAGAGAACTCCGGGTCCCTCGAGAAGTTGCAGAAAGAATACGATGCACTGAGAGCGGAGTCTGCCCATTTCCTGGAGCTAAAAAAGAAGTATGAAACGACGTACAAGGCATTAAAAGAGGCAGAAGAAACCGCAAAGATACTGACCAAGGAAAACGAAAGCCTGAGTTCCTCCCACAGGAACGAATGGTTTTTTACCGGTGCTCTGGTCCTGTTTGTTGGCTTGATCTTTGGCCTCATCATGGGAAAACAACAGAAAAAGCGAAAATCATCTTATTATTAAGGTCTGTTATGGCTTGAATTTAAATTTTTACTTTAGATAAATCACCTTGTCTATCTTTATAACTAGCTCGTTTTCTCCCTTCAAATCTTACAGAAAATGCCTCA
>JABMQV010000675.1 GCA_013203065.1 Desulfobacteraceae bacterium
CATCCATGTTGAGGGCCTCAAGGGGCGCGGGTGGAAAAATGGTTTGGCGGTGTTGGTCAAGTTGCCGACAGCTCTTTTTCAGTCCTTGGCGATCATCAGGGAATTCCACCCTGCGCTGGTTCTGGGGGTGGGGGGGTATTCTGCCGGCCCCATGTGTCTGGCGGCCAGACTTGCGGGGATACCGACGGCGATCCACGAGCAGAACTCCTTTCCAGGACTTACAAACCGCTTGTTATCCAGGGTCGTAGACCGTGTCTTGATTTCATTTGAGGAAAGCAGGGCGCATCTCAGAGGGGATAAGATAATCCTTACGGGCAATCCGGTTCGGGAGGAGCTTTTCTCAAACGCTGGGATGGAATCTCGGACAAGGGCCGATTTCACTATCTTGGTTGTTGGCGGGAGTCAGGGAGCCAGGGCCATAAATGAGGCCTTTACGGAGGCCCTGACGCACCTGAAAAAGGCGGGAAAGGCTCCGGAGGTCATCCATCAAACAGGGGAAGTGGATTACACCAGGGTGGTGGAAGACTATAGAGACAGGGGGCTAACCGGTGAGATCGTTCCGTTTATCAAGGACATGTCACGGGCCTATCGGCGCGCACGTGTGGTGATAAGCAGGGCAGGAGCAACCACCCTATCCGAACTGGCTGCCCTGGGCAAGCCATCAATCCTGATCCCTTACCCGTACGCGGCAAACCAGCATCAGGAGGTAAATGCCCGCAGTTTGGTCCAGGCGGGAGGCGCTGAGATGATCCTTCAAGGGGATATGAGCGGAGAGAGGCTGGCTCAGGTCATAAAGGGGTACATGGATGACCGCGTCGGCCTGGATAAAATGGGAGAGAACGCGCGAAGGGTGGGTCGGCGGGATGCCGCCAGGATAATCGTCGATCAACTGGCGGGGATGTTGGCAGTCAGGGGCAACTGAAGGCATTGAATTGCGGATGCAAGAAAAAATGACTTTGGTTTTTGATGGTGCCTCGGCGAAATCAACGATTTTTATCTCAAGTTTTCGGTCGTACACGGGTTAAGTAATGCGAAAATTCGGGAAGGCAAAACACATCCACCTCGTAGGCATCGGGGGTATCGGCATGAGCGGGATCGCCGAACTCCTTATCAACCTGGAATATGACGTGAGCGGTTCCGATTTGAAAGATACGGCTGTCACCAGACGCCTCACCGGCTTGGGGGGGAATATCTCCATTGGTCATAAGGGAGAACATGTGGGAGAAGCAGACGTGGTGGTCTATTCCTCGGCCGTGGGCCAGGACAACCCTGAAATCCGGGCGGCAAGAGACCGGAACATCCCTGTCATACCGAGAGCAGAAATGCTGGCTGAACTGATGAGGCTGAAATACGGAATAGCGATCGCAGGCGCCCACGGCAAGACCACCACCACCTCTATGGTTGCCTCTATCCTCATGTGCGGGCATCTCGATCCAACGGTGGTCATCGGTGGCAGGCTGGATATCTGGGGCGGATCAAATGCCAAGCTGGGACAGGGGGATATCCTGTTGGCCGAGGCAGATGAAAGCGACGGCTCTTTTCTTGCCTTATCTCCCACCATTGCGGTGGTCACCAATATGGATCATGAGCACGTGGATCACTACGGAGATATGGAGGCGATCCGCCGGACCTTCGTTGATTTTATCAACAAAATCCCCTTTTACGGAATGGCCATCGTCTGCCTGGACAATGAAGAGATACAAGGGATTATCCCAGCGCTCAGGAAAAGGTGCCTGACGTACGGCATGACCTCTCAGGCCGATTTGAGAGCGAGAGGTGTGGAGCAGGAAGGGTTCGGGGTCAGTTTTGAGGTCACCTATAAGAATCGGTCGTTGGGAAAAATGGTCGTGGGGATGCCGGGAGAACACAACGTGCTAAACGCCCTGGCAGCTATTGCCGTTGGTCTCGAACTGGACCTGGATACAGGGGTGATCAGGGAAGGGCTCAGGAGTTTGGGTGGCCTTGAGAGGCGCTTCCATGTCAAAGGAGAAAAGGGGGACATTGTGGTGCTGGATGATTACGGACACCATCCCACTGAGATTATGGCGACCCTAAAAACCGCCAGGGAATGTTGGCCGGAGAGAAGACTGGTTGTGGCCTTCCAGCCTCACAGGTATACGCGCACCCAGGCCGTTTTTGACCGGTTTGTGATCAGCTTTAACGAGGCGGATGTCCTTGTGGTGACTTCCATCTATTCGGCGGGGGAGAGCGCCATCGATGGGGTGACCGGGGAACGGTTGGCGCAAGGAATAAAAGAACATGGGCATAAGGAGGTCATTTTTTGCCACCAGGAGGAAGAGGTCCTCTCTACCATCTTATCGGTAGTAAGGCCCGGGGACCTGGTGATAACTCTTGGCGCAGGCAACATTTATGGGGTGGGAGACCGGCTGTTGGAAAGGCTGATGTAACGAAACGGATATCCCCTTGGTCTGCCAAAATTGAATTGTGCTCAAAAAGGTTACAGCCCTTTCCGCCAGACAAAGACCTGTCGATGGAATAAATTGATGGACAACAGGCAAAAAGAGGGACTGGTCAGGTTGGCTGGAGAGGGCCTCTGGTTTGGCTGTCCCATGGATCAGCGCACCACCTTCCATGTGGGTGGGGAGGCAGAAGCCCTTTACGAGGCAACCGACCTGGGAAGGCTTCAAAGACTGATCGCGTATCTGAGCAAAGAGTATATCCCCTATCTGGTGGTGGGTAGGGGCAGCAACCTGCTGGTGAAGGATGAGGGTTTGAAGGGCCTGGTCATTTTACTCCGTGGATCGCTGGCTGCTATTAAGCAGCGTGAAACGGCTGATTCGGCCATAATGGCAGGTGGGGGCGTGGGGCTCACGGACCTCCTGGCCTATTGCCGCAATTCAGGACTGGGAGGATTAGAATTCATGGCAGGGATACCGGGGACGGTAGGTGGAGCGGTTGCAATGAATTCCGGGGCCTTTGGATATGAGATTGGAAAAAGGGTCAGGGAAATCCACCTGCTTACCCCCAAAGGAGATCTGGCGATAAGGGATCGTTCTCAGATTGAGTTCTCCTACAGGACCCTCAAGGTGGACAAAGGGTCGGTGATTATCGGAGCCGTTTTCGAGTTGGAGCGGGAAAGTGAGGGGGTCGTAGGAGAGCGTATCTCAGGTTATCTCAGACGGCGAAAGGAACGACAGCCATTGGAATACCCCAGTGCCGGTTCCGTGTTTCGGAATCCCCCCAATGACTATGCAGGGAGGCTCATCGAGGAGACAGGGCTCAAGGGGAAGCGGATCGGCGGGGCCATGATTTCCCGTAAACATGCCAATTTTATCATTAACACAGGGGGTGCCAAAGCCGATGATATATTGGCCTTACTATCCCTGGTCCAGGAAAGAGTGAAAAAAGAAACGGGCGTCAAACTTGAACCGGAAATTAAGGTGGTGGGTGAGGAATGAAACCGCGCGCTCTTCTGGTAAATCGACCTGTGAAGAGGAAAAGGCAAAGACCATGGCGCAATGGCGACCGCTCATATGGGCTGAAGCGATATATTCTGCCCATTTTCAGTGTGGTCCATCGGATTGGATCGGGAATGGTCAAGGTCTTGATCCTTGTGACGGTAATCGTGGTGATCAGTTTCTCTTTCATATCTCTCTATCACTACCTGCTTTCCTCTCCCTATATGAAGCTTGAACGGGTTGAAGTGGAGGGTGTCCAGGGAAAGATTCGAGATGAGCTCATAACGTCATCCGGTCTAAACTCTGACTCGAGTCTTCTGGCCCTTAACCTGAATAAGTTAAAAAAAGAAATGGAGGGGCACCCCTGGGTAAGATCAGTCAGGTTGGAGAGGCGGTTTCCACACTCACTGATTGTCCAGGTTGAAAAGGAGCGGCCTCTGGGTGTGCTCGCCATGGAAAAACTCTACTACATCAACAGGCGCGGGGAGGTATTTAAGGAAGTTTCACCATCAGAGGGTGTTGATTTCCCGCTTGTTACCGGTGTTGACAGGGCCGAATCAAAGAGGCGGGAGCAGCTGAGAAGGGTTGCCTATGTCATGAGGACCCTGGAGGCCGAAGAAGGTCCATGGTCATTAACCCAGCTGTCTGAAATAAATGTAAAGGAAGATGAAATGCTCTCACTTTATTACAACGACATGGGGGCCGAGATCAAATTGATGGAGGATGGTTTTGGGAGCGGGATGGATAAATTGAGGAGGGTTGCAAGGCACCTGAAAGAGACAGGCCAAATTGACCAAGTGAATAAGGTTGATTTGAGCTATACGGATGGCGTGGTGGTCTCCTTTCGAGAGGGTATCAAGGGAAAGGTCGTAAAGGGTGGCTGATGGGAAAGAAAGGGTTTCCGATTTGACGATCGTCAGTGGGTTCAGAGATTCAGACCGCTCCGAGGTCGGGAGGTAAGGGAAAGATGTCAAAAGAGATCATTGTCGGCCTGGATATCGGAACGACCAAGATCTGTGCCGTAGTGGGAGAGGTTCGTCCTGATGGTATAGAGATCATTGGTATGGGGAGCCATCCGTCTGAGGGACTCAGAAAAGGGGTTGTGATCAACATTGAGCAGACCGTTAATTCCATAAAGGAGGCAGTGGAAGAGGCCGAGACCATGGCGGGATGCGAGATCAGTTCCGTATATACCGGCATTGCAGGCGGCCATCTAAAGGGCTTTAACAGCCATGGGGTGATCGCGCTCAAGGAAAAGGAGGTGACAAAGAAGGATATTGAGCGCGTTATCGAGGCCGCCAGTGCAGTTGCCATACCAATGGATAGAGAGGTGATTCACACCCTCGTTCAGGAATTTGTCGTAGATGATCAGGGTGAAATCGTGGACCCCCTTGGGATGTCCGGTGTTCGACTGGAGGCCAAAGTACATATGGTGGCGGGTGCAGTTACCTCAGCCCAGAACATCATTAAGTGTGCGAATCGAGCAGGGCTGGATGTTTGCAATATCGTCCTGGAGTCCCTGGCATCCAGCGAAGCGGTTCTGTCGAAGGAAGAACGTAACCTAGGAACGGCCCTTCTCGATTTCGGTGGCGGGACAACCGATATGGCTGTCTTTTCAAAAGGAGCTGTCAAACATACGTCGGTCCTGGCCTTAGGGGGCGACAACCTTACCTATGACATTGCCGTGGGACTCAGGACACCCAAGATGGAAGCAGAAAAGATCAAGATCAAATACGGATGCTGTCTTTCATCCCTGATCGGAAAAGATGAAACCATCGAGGTGCCGGGGGTGGGAGGAAGAAGACCGAGAACCCTGTCGCGCCAGATTATCGGAGAGATCTTGGAGCCACGCGTTGAGGAGATATTTTCTCTGATCTACAGCGAACTCGTACGCTCAGGATACGATGACCAGATCAGTTCGGGAGTCGTTGTGACTGGCGGTTCATCAGAACTCATTGGGATTACAGAAATGGCGGAACAGATATTTAACGCCCCTGCCCGTGTGGGATATCCTCAGGGGGTAAGCGGTTTGTTGGAGGTCGTAAACAAGCCCATGTATGCAACTGCAGTGGGTCTGGTGATTTATGGATCAAAGACGGGCAAGAAGCCCAAGAAGTTCAGAATCAGGGACAGCAACATCTTCGAACGGGTCTTAAGCAGAATGAAACGGTGGTTTGAAGAGGTCATTTGAGTTCAGCGGTCAAAGGGGGATTTGGCAAAACAGCGTTGCTCGGATAAGCAAGGAATTGGTGGATTGAAAGAGATGCTTTTTAAACAATTAGGACAAAGGAGGGGCGAGATGAAATTCGAATTTGTGGATGAAGGCAGCAGGGGGAAATACAACGCCAGGATCAAGGTGTTGGGTCTTGGGGGGGCAGGAGGGAATGCAATCAACAACATGATTTCTTCCAGCCTGAGGGGGGTCGAGTTTATCGTAGCCAATACAGACTGTCAGGATCTTGACCGCTCAATGTGTTCGCGCAAGATTCAACTCGGTCCCTCAATCACCATGGGTTTGGGTGCAGGGGCTGACCCCCAGATCGGGGAGAAATCGGCCGAGGAGAGCATCAATGAGATCAGGGATGCCGTTGGGGGCTCTGATATGATCTTCTTGACGGCCGGTATGGGGGGTGGAACAGGAACAGGCGCCTCCCCGGTGGCTGCCCGTGAATGCAGGGAAAGCGGTGCCTTGACAGTTGCGGTGGTAACCAAACCCTTTGATTTCGAGGGGGAAAAGCGGATGAACAGGGCTATGGAAGGGATCGATAAGTTGAAGGATGATGTAGACAGCCTCATAATTATCCCCAATGAACGTCTCAAGACCCTGGGGGGCGAAGCTTCGACCTTTAGAGATCTTATCGTCCGAGCGGATGATGTTCTGCTCCAGGCTGTTAAAGGGATCTCGGAATTGATCATAAGTACCGGATTTATCAACCTGGACTTTGCCGATATAAAAAAGGTCATGGAGAAGATGGGAACCGCTATCATGGGGATGGGAAGGGCCTCTGGAGAAAAAAGGACACTTGAAGCCGCCCAAATGGCTATCAACAGCCCGCTCCTGGAGGATATCACCATTGATGGTGCCAAGGGCCTCCTTATGAACATAACCGGCCCACCCGATATGACAATGGATGAAGTGGATGAGGC
>JABMQV010000676.1 GCA_013203065.1 Desulfobacteraceae bacterium
GGATACACGCGGGTGGGGTCGGACCGAACAGGGGGGCACCCCAGCTTGGGGGGCACCTTGCTCAGATTTTTATTCAGCTTCTGGAGGGGGAAAAGCGGGATGTGAGCTCCATTGAGTTGGTGAAAATGTGGCGAAAAAAAACCGGACTTATACCGGAGGCCGAATCAATCACCTTTCAGAGTGAACTTTTCAGTGCGGGAAATGCCGTGGAGGTTCACCTATCCCTGGGCGATCAGGAGCAGCTTCTGGCTGCTGCAGACGATCTCAAAGAGGAACTCGGGAAATATCCCGGTATATTTGATGTGAGCGACAGCTTCCTTCCCGGAAAGGAAGAGATGCAGTTAAAATTGAAACCCGCTGCTAGGAGCCTTGGTCTGACCCTCAATGATCTGGCACAGCAGGTGCGTCATGCATTTTATGGGGCCGAGGCCCTCCGGCTTCAGCGGGATCAGGATGAAGTAAAGGTGCTGGTGAGATATCCGGAAAAGGAGCGAAAATCACTGGACCATGTCAGAGAAATGCGCATCCGAACGCTCGATGGCAAGGAGGTCCCCTTTATTCATGTGGCCAATGTGAATATGGAACGGGGATATTCATCCATCGAGCGGGCCCAGCGTCTTCGTGTGGTCAAGGTCACGGCAGATGTGGATGAGGCCATGGCCAATGCAAACGAAGTGAGGATAGACGTTGAGACCCGAATCTTGCCCCAATTGAAATACAAATATCCCGGTTTGAGATATACCATCGAAGGAGAGGGTAAAGAGCAGAAGGAGTCCATGTCTGATGTGATCCGGGGGTTTGGGATTGCGCTTTTCTGCATCTACGCGCTGCTGGCCATCCCCTTTAAGTCATTTTCTCAGCCTATTATTGTCATGTTGGCCATCCCCTTTGGAATGGTGGGGGCCCTGGCCGGACATCTCATCATGGGGTTAAACCTCAGCCTTCTGAGCCTTTTTGGAATCGTGGGGCTTGCCGGGGTTGTGGTCAATGATTCGCTGGTATTGATTTATACCACCAATGGGCTTCGTCGGGAAGGGGCGAACGCCCGGGAAGCGGTGACCAGGGCGGGCAGACTTCGTTTTCGAGCCATTATCCTGACCTCTTTGACCACCTTTGCGGGGCTTACGCCCATGCTCCTTGAGAAAAGTCTGCAGGCCCAGTTTTTGATTCCCATGGCTGTTAGTCTGGGGTTCGGAGTACTCTTTGCCACCGGAATTACACTTCTTCTGGTTCCCTGCGGCTATGCCATTCTTGATGACGTGCACAACCTCCTGTCGTTGGAGCGCGCCGGGGAAGATGAAGGTGATGACGTCTGATTTTGCGGGAGGGGAATTGAGAGTTGGCAAAATCCCAAATAGCGGTCCTGTTTTCACTGGAGGTTTTGGGAGCCGGGATAAGTGTGGCCAAAGCCCGCAATGCCTGGAATTATTGAGTGTTCGGGCAGTTTCATGATTGACACACCCCCCCCATTTCCATAAACTCCCGGTCATTAGAAACAAGTTTTTATAAACCCATATCGTCAGGATGGAGAAAGATCATGCAAAAAATGTTTGACTTGCGGGATAAGGTAGCCATCGTTACGGGTGGCAATGGGGGCATCGGCAAGGGGATTGCCATGGGATTTGCAGCGGCAGGGGCTGATATTGTCATCGCAGCCCGCAATCAGGCCAAAACGGATGAGGCAGCTTCTGAGATCAAGGAGTCTTTCGGGGTCAAGGTACTTGGGTTGCAAGTGGACATTCGGAATGAGGAGGAGATCCGGGAAATGGCAACCCAGGCCGTTGGTACCCTGGGGAGGACCGACATTCTGGTAAATAACGCCGGCATTAACATCCGGAAAATGCCGCAGGATTATCTCTCCTCCGAATGGGATGAGGTCATCGGGATCAACCTTCGCAGCGCCTTTCTGTGTTCCCAGGCGGTCTACCCTGCCATGAAGTCGGCGGGTAGCGGCAAAATCATAAACATAGGCTCCATGACATCCATCTTTGGCGGCGCGAAGCTTGCCGCCTATGGGACGAGTAAGGGGGGGATCGTTCAAATGACCCGGAGTCTGGCAGTTGCCTGGGCGCCTGATAACATCCAGGTAAACGCGATTTTGCCAGGATGGATCAATACCGATTTGACGAGACAGGCGAGAAAAGATCTGCCCGGGTTGAACGAGCGTGTACTGGAACGAACCGCAGCCGGCCGCTGGGGTGAGCCTGATGACCTGGCAGGCACGGCCGTCTTTCTGGCAAGCGCGTCCTCGGATTTCGTGACGGGTGTGGCCCTGCCGGTGGATGGCGGGTTTTCAATCGTGATCTAGGTCTGTTGCGCTGTAACCGTTCATGGTTTCCCCGCCCAGCGGGATCTTCGACAAAGGTTCAACGTTCAGGGTTAGGGAAAGACTGAAATTAGATCTCCGACATGCTCGCAAAGAATGCGAGTTTTGCCAAATCATTGCCAAGTACTATGTTACGAATTTGTGGGGATGCGGAAGCAGTCGGTTTTCCCGTACAAAACTCTTACAAAATGGCGTATGGTGATCAGGATACAACCTTTGAACCCCTGAACCTTTGAACCCGTGAACGGGTACCATGTTTCAACGAAAAGGTTGAAACTGAGTTGCAGGGGCTGACTGTATTTTGATGGCACCTTGAGGGCGGGCCTGAGGAGGATGAAAGATATGGCGAGTTACCGGATTGCCGTGATTCCGGGAGACGGGATCGGAAGAGAAGTGGTCCCGGAAGGGATGCGGGTGCTCGAAGCTGTTGGGGGACAATACGATATAAGTTTCCAATGGGATATCTTTCCCTGGAGCTGTGAGACCTATACCAGTACGGGGGCCATGATGCCCTCAGACGGCATCGAACAACTCCGCGGATATGATGCTATCTTCCTTGGTGCCATAGGGTTCCCAAGCGTACCCGATCACGTCTCACTTTGGGGGCTTCTGCTGCCCATCCGCAGGCAGATGCAGCAATTTATCAATCTTCGTCCCGTGCGTATGTTAAAAGGCATGGTGTCACCCTTGCGGGACCGGGGTCCGGCGGAAATCGATTTTATCGTGGTTCGTGAAAACAATGAGGGAGAGTATTCCGAGATCGGTGGACGCCTCTATTCCGGAACCGAAGCTGAGATGGTGATGCAGGAGTCAGTGTTTACGCGAAGAGGTGTGGACAGAGTCTTGCGTTTTGCCTTTGATCTGGCCCAAAGCCGTAAAGCCAAGCACCTCACCTCTGCCACCAAGTCAAACGGGATCATGCACACCATGCCCTTTTGGGATGAACGCTTTGCTGCCATGGCAGAGGCGTATCCAAATGTTCGGATTGACCAGTATCACATCGACATACTGACCGCCAATTTTGTCCTTCATCCGGACTGGTTTGACGTGGTGGTGGGAAGCAATCTTTTTGGGGACATCCTCTCGGATCTGGGGCCTGCCGTCGCAGGGACCATCGGTATCGCGCCATCGGCCAATATCAATCCGACGCGGGAGTACCC
>JABMQV010000677.1 GCA_013203065.1 Desulfobacteraceae bacterium
GACGGGACCACCTTTCCTGTCTTGGTGAACATTCACCCGTTTTTCGATGAGGACGGGGTTTCAGGCCTGAGGGGCTTTGCGGTGGATATCACCGAGCGGAAGCAACGGCTGGAGGAAATGACCCGGATGGCCAAGCTCGAATCCCTGGGCACCCTGGCCGGCGGGATCGCGCACGATTTCAATAACCTGCTCACCATTATCCTCGGAAACATAGAACTTGCCAAATGGAACATTGCACCTGAAACGCCATCGGCCCGGGCCCTGAAAAAAGCGGAGAAAGGATGCCTTACGGCCAAAGAACTGACCGGACAGTTTATCACATTTTCCAGGGGTGGAGACCCGCAAATGAGGGTCACGGCCATCGATACACTTCTCAGGAACACGGTGCAGCTTTCCCTGAGCGGCTCCAACGTGAATTGCAAATATAGCATTCCTGAAGACCTGTGTCTTGCTGAATTGGATGAGAGGCAGATAGGACAGGTGATCCAGAACCTGATTCAAAACGCCATAGAGGCCATGCCCGAAGGCGGAACCGTGCAGGTCCGCGCAGAGAATGTAGGGGTAACGGGAAAAGGGCAAACTCCTGTTCCGGGGATTCCGGAAGGCCATTACATCAAGTTGGAGATTCAGGATGAGGGGGCCGGGATCTCGGAAGAACATAAATCCAGGGTGTTTGACCCCTATTTTTCCACCAAGACCCGGGGCGCTCAAAAAGGGATGGGGCTGGGGTTGTCCACCGCCCTTTCCATCGTTAAGAAGCATGGCGGGTTCATGCACCTGGAGTCGGAGGTGGCCTCGGGAACCAAGGTATCCATCTATCTGCCGGCCGCCCAGGAGGAAAAAGAAGCGGGGCACGGTTTTGTGGACACTGTGCCCGGGGGCGATGCACCTTTAAAGGGTCAGAAGGTCCTGGTGATGGACGACGAAGCAATGATCAGGGACCTTGGCCAAACAGATGCTTCACCGGCTCGGACATGAGACTGAGACGGTGAGGGACGGCAACGAGGCCGTGGAGGCATACAAGAAGTCCCTGGAGGCCTCTGAACCCTTTGATCTGGTATTGCTCGACCTGACCGTGAAGGGTGGGCCGGGTGGAAGAGAGGCCATCAGAGAACTGTTGAAGCTGAATCCCGACGTAAAAGCGGTTGTATTCAGCGGCTATGCGGATGATCCGGTCATGTCAAACTGCGAGGAATACGGATTCCGCGCCTCCCTTGCCAAGCCTTTTTTAAAGACATCACTGGAGGATGCCCTGAGAAAGGCACTGGCCTGACCCCATCATTCTCCGGCGTAGTCGAGGCTCGATTCCAGCGCCTTTACTGCCCATGTGCCAGAAGGAGGCTCTCTTGAACGAACCACCGTCAGACGGCCGTTTCGCTTCAAACGAAGTAGTGGAGATCCGTGAGGAGAGGAGATACCGCCTGGCCTCGTTCACCATGGGCCTCGGTGCCCTCATCCTCCTGGGGTTCGGATTTGCCGACTTTGTTCATAGCCGCCTCCTGGAAGCCTTTTCCAATTTCTTTGTCAGCCTTTTCATAACGGTTTCGCTCCTGGTCCTAAGGAGAAGGAGAAGCAAAGCCGTTCTCCTTTTCTGCACACGCCTCATCCTCTTTTTTATGGGACTATTTTGGATCTATTTTGCCCTTTTTACAGACCAACAAGAAGCCAAGATCCTCTGGTGTTATCTCTATCCCGCCATTGCCTATTTTATGTTTGGAAAAAGAGAGGGAACCGTGTGGATGCTGGCCTTCTATGTGCTCATCTTAGGCTCTCTGCTGGTGCCTTTTAACTTTGTGGACCTCGGACGCTACAGCGCCGGGTTTAAATTGCGTTTGCTGGTCTCTCTGGCCTTTCTGGGGGCATGTCTTACTTCTTTGAAACGGTCCGCGATGAAACCCAGCATCTGCTTGAAGATCACCACCAGCAACTGCTGGATTCGGAAAAACGGTACCGTACAGCCTATGAAACCCTGAAGGAAACCCAGTCCCAACTGATCCAATCGGGCAAGCTGGCGGCCCTCGGAGGATTAGCCGCGGGTGTGGCCCACGAGTTGAACCAACCCCTGATGGTTGCCCGGACCAATGCCCAGCTTGCCCTGCGTGGGCTGGACAAACAGGCCTTGTCGCCCGAAGAGTTACGCGAGCGCATTCAACCCATTGAAAAAAGCACCAAGCGGATGATGAGCATCATAAATCACCTTCGAAACTTTTCCCGGCAATCCCAAAAGGAGTTTCCCCCGGTGGATGTCAATTCGGTTTTGAAGGACTGCTTCCTCATGATAGGGGAACAGTTGCGGCTTCACAATGTCGATGTGAAACTTGAATTTGCTGAGCGTCTTCCGAAGGTCATGGGAAACGCCAACCACTTGGAACAGGTCTTCCTGAATGTCATCGCCAATGCCAAAGACGCGGTTTTGGAGGCGAGGACAGAGGAGAACGCAATGGGCGTCATAGAGGTGGTGACGGGGGTATTCGGGAAGGAACGGGAGTGGGTAGAGGTCTTGGTCAGAGACACTGGGAGAGGGATCACCGGGAAGGATCTGGACAGAATTTTTGAGCCTTTCTTCACCACCAAGGAGGTCGGGAAGGGCACGGGGCTGGGGATGTCCATCAGCCATGGCATTGTGAAAGAGCACGGCGGCGCCATTGAGGTGCCCGAGACCGGTCCCGGGGGGACTGTGTTTAGAGTCTGTCTTCCCGTCAGATCACCGAAACGACTTTCCGGGCAAGGATAGGACTTGTGGAGCAGCCCTTTGATCCAACGGCTTGGGCAAAAATATCGAGAGAATGGTTCCCGACTACCAGGCTCACCGGAAAGGCGGGGAATAATCAGGTCCTGACGCCATGCACGGCATTAAAGAGAAATGAAAGGCAGCCAAATGACGACACCCGTTTCAACCGAAATCTGCCCCATATCCGGGTTGA
>JABMQV010000678.1 GCA_013203065.1 Desulfobacteraceae bacterium
CCGTTCCCTCCTCCATACCAAAGGGGGCGACGCAAAGGGCCTTGATAGGAGTCGGCATCCCCGGTACCGCGGGGAGCGCCGCCTCGACACCGATATAATAAGTCTTGGAAAGTCCCCCACGGATCCGAATGCCCATGCCCCGCCGTGCCAGGCCATAATAGGCTGCTCCCCTGGCAACGGCCAGGTCAAAGTCATTTGTTTCAATCTCCCGGGGCGGAGGCTGATCCGTCTTCCGGACCCATGAGGAGAGAACTTCAATCACTCGATTCCTGAGGCCCTGAGCCTTCATCACCCCGCCATTAAAAAGGATGGCGCTGGGAAATGCCAGGTTCTGCACTTCTGTTCCCTCGGGAGATTCCTGTCGTCTGATGAAACCGGCCAGATGGCGGGTGATGGCCGGATCGGAGGTATAGGAAAGGCCCAGTTCCCGCATCCCGGTCCGCCGTTGAACCTCGGACCGGGCATCACTCTCACATTTTGGAAAAAATCCATCCCTCAGAACCTTTTCAACCTCCTCACGGGTCAACTCGGTCTTGATGGTGCCGCCGATCAGCTTGCTCCCCCTGCCCAGGATTGTCACCGGGTAGGCAATGGCCTCTTCATCTGCAAAAAGATGTTCCTTGGCCGAACGGCAGCCATGACATAATCCCCGCATCTGATAGGCATCCAGCTTATGGCCCTTTGAGGCCATACGGTTGGCTACTCCATAGGCCAATGTCAAGTCCATGTTATCCCCACCCACCAGCAGATGCTCTCCCACGGCAATTCGCTCCAGGACCAGTTCCCCCTGCTCCTGGGAGACCTTAATCAGGCTGAGATCGGTGGTGCCGCCACCCACGTCGGCCACCAGGATCAGATCATCTACCTTGACAAGCTCTCGCCATTTCCCCTTGGTGGCATCAATCCACGCGTAAAAGGCTGCCTGAGGTTCCTCAAGCAAGGTGCTCTTGGGAAGCCCCCCCATCTTGGCGGCCTTGATCGTCAGGTTTCTGGCCACTGCATCAAAGGAAGCGGGCACGGTCAAAAAGACCTCCTGGTTTTCCAGGCGCAAACGGTCATCATCTTTGGCCATTTCGTAGTCCCAGGCATCCTTGATATGTCTCAAAATGGCCGCGGAGGCCTCGACCGGGGACAGCTTGGGTCGATCCTCCGGTCCTTCCCACGGAAGGATGGCCTTGTTACGGTCTACACCGCTATGGCAAAGCCACGATTTGGAAGAGGCAATCAACCGCAGCGGGAGTTCTGCACCCCGATCTCGGGCAAACTCCCCTACCGCGAGAGAACTCTTTTCATCCCACGGCACCTTGAGTCCCCCTTCGGGTACATCGTGAGGACCCGGCAGCAGGAGAAAGGAAGGCAGGATCTCACTGGTTCCTAATGAGCCGGGTCCCACTAACTGGGGTATCTCAAAAACCCGTATCTCGGGCTCCTCATTTTCGTCCACCCGGGCCTCGGTGTAGGCCACCACACAGTTAGTGGTGCCCAAATCAATACCTATGATGTACACTGGATCAGACACGAGATGTTCCTCCGGTTCTTGTTTTTTAAATCACGTTAATTTTCTTCGTTCACAATTGAAATAATGGAATCATGGAATCTTGGAATGATGGGTTTATTTGTATTTGATCTCATTGGAAAATATTACGCTTCGTGAGATAAAGAAATCATGGATCGAAAAAACATCAACAGAGGATTTAAAAAGCTCCGAGTTTGGCAAGATGCTGTCTCGCTATATGTTTTATCTTGCAAAATATTTGCCAATTTTCCATTCGAATTCAAAAAAGTGGCTTCAAATAGCATTGACGCTGCTCACAGCATTTCGCGAAACATCTCAGAAGGTTATTGTCGACGTAGCTTGAAAGAATATCTGAATCATCTAAACATTGCCCTTGGCTCCTGCGGGGAATTTCATTCTTGTTATACAAGTTGCAAGCAAGCAGAACAGATAACAGGGGCCGACTACGAACGTTTGGACCAACTGCACTATAAGGTTGAAAATGCACTACTTAAGCTGATTGCATCTCTACAAAAAAAACAAACCGATAGCCAGTGGGAAGACAACTTTCAATCTAAGGGCCTTCGGAAGCCCTAAGTGAAGATCATCTATTCCATCATTCCATCATTCCATCATTCCAGCCTTCCATCCTGTCAAAAACTGGCTACTCGACCTCCACCTCCGCCGGGGCGATGATGCTGGGGTCCTGGGAGCCGGAGAGGGTGGGCACGTCAAAAGCCGTGGCACGCCAGCCCCGGTGTTGCAGGATTCCCTTAAAGGGTGGGGCCCCGGCCACGTTCCCGGTGAGCTTGACGGCGCTGGCATCAAACCCTGGGTCAAGCGTAACCTCTTCGCCTTCATCCTGGTCAATCACCGCCTCGGGGGCCAGGTACTTGTCCAAGGCCTTCTGGCAGTTTTCATGAATACTTCGCACGGCCACCCCTATTTGCGCATCATCATATGCCTGTAAATCCTCTCGCAAAAAGTCAACAAGACGTCCCTCACGTTGCAGCAGGGAAAGCAGATGCAGGGCCCGGCGTTGATCATCGGCGGCGGCTTCTTTTTTCTTTTGTGGTTTGGCCCTTGGTGGAACCGCTGCCTCATCTTTTCTAAGCACCCGCATAAGGGAGGAACGCAGCGTCAACCACAGGAGAAAACCAATAAC
>JABMQV010000679.1 GCA_013203065.1 Desulfobacteraceae bacterium
CAAGGAGCGCATCCGGATCCACGGCTGCCACCGCCGCCACAGGGTCTCCCACATAGCGGACCTTTCCTGTTTTGAGCGGTGTCTGGTCCATGTGTGATACACCAAAGACAAACGGTGTCTCCTCGCCGGTAATGACGGCCTTGACGCCGGTCACTCTTTCCGCCCGGCTGGTATCAATATTAAGAATTTTGGCGTGTGGGAGAGGGCTCCGCACCAGCCGGCCCAATAGCATATTGGGAAACGTCACATCCGCAGAAAAGATCGCGTCACCGGTGACCTTAACCTCGGCATCAACCCTGGGAACATTCTTGCCTACAAAGTCTAGATCTTTCATAGTTTCTCACTCCCTCATTCTGTCTGCCGCAGAAAGTATGGCCTCCACGATGCGAACATAACCCGTGCAGCGGCAAAAATTTCCTGCAATGGCCGTTTTGGCCTCTTCCTCACTGGGATTGGGGCTCTTCTCCAAGAAGGCCTTGGCTGTCATGATCATACCGGGACTGCAATAACCGCACTGCACCCCTCCTTTGGCAATAAACTCCTCCTGGATGGGGTGGAGTTTTCCCCCTTGAGCCACCCCTTCGATCGTCTCAATTTTTTTCCCCTCAGCCTCAACGGCAAGTACCAGACATGAATTCACCGCCGCTCCGTCCATCAATACGGTACAGGACCCGCACTCACCCATGTCACATATCTTTTTTGTGCCGAGTAAGTGGAGGTCCTCGCGGATGACTTCCAGCAAAGTCCTCCGGTTTTCAACCTCCAGTTCGTGCAACTCATCGTTCACCGTAAGCTCAATCTTTTTTTTCATGGCTCGACCCCGTCTTTCTTGGTAACTTGATGTTCTGAAAAGACCATTGCGGCCTAGGATAGGCTCTCCTTTATTGCGCGAAATGTCAGTTCTTTGACAAGTTCTATCCGGTATTCTTTAGAGGCTCGGACATCCGTTATGGGCGCGCATTCAGAGGCCGCTGCCTCACTGGCCTCGCGGATAACATGGTCCCCGATCATTTTACCCGACAACACCTTTTCGGCCCGCTTGGCCCGGAAGGGCTTTGGGCCGACAGATCCCAGGGCAACCCTGACGTCATCAAAAACTCCATTTTTCGCCCTGACCAGGGCGCCCACCCCAACCACGGCCAGATCCATGGCCCGTCGCAATGCAAACTTGTAGTAGGTACCGTTCGCACCGGGTGGTGGTGTGGGAACACGGATCTCCGTCAGAACCTCGGCGCTGCGGAGGGTGTTTTTCTGCACGCCGCCAAATACCTTTTCCACAGGGATGACCCGTCTGCCTTTGGGGCCCTCCACCATGCACTCCGCTTCATAGAGCAGAAGGGGAATAGGACCATTGGCGGCGGGGGAGGCGTGAGAAATGTTGCCTGCCAGCGTGCCCACATTACGGATCTGGACGGACCCCATTTTCTCTGCCGCCTTCCTTAGCAGGGGATAGTTCCTGGCGACAGGTTTGGAATCCAGCAGTTGTGTCCAGGTGACCATGGCCCCAATTCGCAACCCGTCCTTACGGGTGTACGTTATCTTGTTCAGCCCCTTTATACTCTTAAGGCTGACAACGGCCGCAAGTTTGACTCGCCCGCCCTTGAGTTCCACCAAAAGGTCTGTCCCCCCGGCCAGGACCCGGGCCCTGCCTCTGTGTCTGGCGAGATAGCGGCACGCCTCCTCAATGCTCTTTGGTTCATAAAGTTCGAAGTCCTTCATACGTCAATCCCCCCTTTGGCCTTTGCTCTATCGAATTAAACCTCGACCCGGTTCAGAGGCTGCAAACCTTCTCCAGTTTTCGACCGAACGCCTCAAGCTGCTCGAGGTTATGGCATTCCAGAAAGTCCTCCACGTGGGGCAGGGCTGTCCTCATCCCGCGATCTATGGGTTGGTAATCGGGCATTCCCAGCAAAGGGTTTAGCCACATTAACCGGTTGACTCGACTGTTCAGTCTTTTTATCTCCCTTTCCAACAACGCCATCCCACCCTGATCCCAACCATCACTCAACAGCACGATCACTGTGTTGGGGCCTGAATATCTCGGGCCGAAACGTCGATTGTATTCCGCCAGGGAACTCCCGATCCTGGTCCCCCCCGACCAGTCGGAGACCTTCTCAGAGATCAGCTCATAAGCGACATCCATCTTGCGCATCCGAAGCAGCGGCGTGATCCGCGACAGCCGGGTGCTGAAGACAAATGTTTCCACACGGGGGACATGCCTCTGAAAGCCGAACATAAACTGAAGCAGGAAACGACTGTAGCAGTCCATGGAGCGACTCACGTCGCACAGGACCACGAACCGCGTCTTTTTGGGCCGGCGACGTCTTCTGCGCAGGACCAGAAGCTCTCCCCCGTGCCGTAAAGAGGATCGCACGGAGCCGCGCAGGTCGATTCGTTTGCCCTTTCCCTTTGTTCGCCAGCGCCGCCCCAACCGCAACCCAAGATTTTGGGCAAGAGCCATGATCACCCGGCACACATCCTCGGATTCACCATGAAGTATATCAGCAAAATCTTTCTTGTGCAAAACTTCTTGAGGGCTGTAAGGAGGCGTCTCAAGGTCGTGACGTAAATGATCCTTCTCTTTCCCTGCCCCGGTGACGATGGTTAGCGGAAACGTCCCGCTCAGTTGAACATGCCCCTTTGAATCAGATACATTAGGGCGATCTTTGAGACACCAAAACTCCTCAAAAACGGCGTCAAAAACGGCTAACTCTTCGGGTTGGGTGACATAATGGGCGCTGAGTAAGCAGTGTGCCTCTTGCTTATCTTCCAGCCGAATCAGCTTTAGACCACGGAGTGCGTCCAGGGTACGCCCCAATGTTACGGGCAACCCCCTCTCCCTAAGCTGCCTGGCAAAATGGAGCATGTTGAGCACAAAATCTCCCGGGCGGGCCTGGTCGATAGCAAGCACTCTATCCTGCATTATGACTGCAAGGCCTCCGCCCAGGAAAGGGCCAGATTTTCTCTTTCAACCCTTTCCACATCCTCCTGATGTTTCAAGAGACACCCCAGTGTTTCTTCCATGGTCTCTGCGTCCAGATGATCCCGGTTCAGCAGCAAAAGGGCGTTGACCCAATCCAGGGTCTCGGCAACTCCGGGCTTCTTGTAAAAGTCCATCTGCCGTATCTGCTGCATGAGTGTGCAGATCTTTAAGGCCAGCTCCTCGGAGATTTGTGGCACCTTGGTCTTGACGATCTCGTATTCTTTTTCCAGGGAAGGGTAATGG
>JABMQV010000079.1 GCA_013203065.1 Desulfobacteraceae bacterium
CCTTGGCATGGCATCCGATCTCTGTCTTTGTTTCCTGGCTGAAGGGGACGTTTTTCCGTCCGTAACCTGTTGATACGCACCTTTCTATGGCTTGCCGTGAGGCCCGGGCCATCTCCAGGGCCGAATCCAGGCAAACCTGGGACGTATGAGCGAAATCGGTTCCTGATTTCATGACGGCATGCCCGAGAAGCACCTTTTCCGGGTCTAAGACGGTCACCTTGGTACGGGAAGCCCCCACATCAACGCCAACAAAAATAGGCCCAGCCTGATTACCCATCATTCGTAATTATGGTTTTCCCCCTACCTTTCCTCTAATTGCTCGACAAAGGCCTCTATGTTGGTCTTTGCCTGTTCCTCGGAATAACACCGCAGGTCATTCAGGTCGCCATTTATGGTGAGTGTGGGAATACCCGATTTCTGGGCCAACCTCTCGGGCATGCCATAGCGGCTGTTTGAGTTGTTCGGACAGGTCTTGGCATCGTGAAAGATAATGCCGTCAAACTTACATAGACACGCTTCAATTTTCAATGCATTTGGCCACCATCTCGGTGATATCCATGACCTTTATCTTGCCCCGTTCCTGTTTGGGGATGGCCTTGGCTCCTTTTTTCAGGTTGTCTTTACAGGCCGCGCACCCCGAGACGATGATCTCTGCCCCCACGGAGAGGGCGTCCCGGACCCTTTCCGCGGCTATATCAATGGCCATCTCCGGGTCGTTTGCCTGGAGACCTCCTCCACCGCCGCAGCAACGCGCCTGGAGCCTGTTTCTGGCCATCTCCACGTATTCGAGTCCGGGTATGTTCTTCAGGATGTCACGTGGCTCCTCAAAAATCTGGAACGTCCTCCCCAGGTCACAGGGGTCGTGATAGGTAACCTTTTTTCCGAGGTCCCCCCCCAGCCTTATTTTGCCCTCATCAATCAGTTTCCCCAGGTACTGGATGGAGTGATAGACATCCATCCCCAGATCTCCGATCTCCGGGTAGATCTTCTTAAATGTCTTGAAACAACCGGCACAAGGGGTCACAAGTTCACGGGCCCCCGTGGCCCTGATTTTCTCGATAAGCTTTTCAGCGTGCGATTCAAACTCGCTCGAGCCCATCAGGAAAAGTGGAAAACCACAGCAACCTTCCTCTGTGGCAAGGGTGGTATAATCCACTTGAGCAGCATCCAACGGCTTGATCAGACTGGGGACCATCTTCATATCCAGATAACTGGGGACACAGCCCATGAACAGCAATGTCCCGGCCTTGGGCGACAGTTCCCCCTTACGGGCCTTTTCCTTGAGGGCCGGCGGGTAGATATCAATTCTGTCCTCCCTGGCGCTGGCATAGACATTTCCCGTCCTGAAGATGTTGTCCCTTACGGTCAGCAACGATTCAGGGGTGAGCCCTGCATCATAAAGCCTCCTTCGCACCCCTTCGACGATCTCGGCTACCTTTATCCGCGCAGGACAGAAATACGTGCATGCCTGGCAGGTGTTGCACGTATAAAAGGACGCTGCAAACTCGGTCGTAGGTTCCACGGTCCCGGTCAAATAGTAATAGGCCAGAGCATTTCTTCCGCGGGCGTTCCTCCCTTCTCGGTGGGTTACGCTGAAAGTGGGGCATCCAAGGCGGCAGAACCCGCAGTGGATACAGGCAAGAATTTCGTCGTCCACCTCTTTGCCGAGGGAATTGACCCCTTCGGGGTGATCCAGGAGCGGTTGAAAGGCAAAATAATCATACAGGTCACTTTTTTTCTCTGAGTCCTCAAGGGCCATTTTTCCGGGGTTCAATATGTTGTCGGGGTCGAGGGCCTGCTTGATTTTTCGCATGACCTCCATGCCGGGGCCCAATTGCAACTCGATATGGGGGGCACGGGTCAGTCCGGTGCCATGTTCGGCACTCAGGGTCCCATTCATTTCAATGGCAGTCTTTACCAGTTCTTCTGCAGCGGGTTTCAGGTGATCCCAGTCATCCCTGTCCCTGACGTCACAGACAAATGTGGTATGGACGTTTCCGTCCCCCACGTGCCCGAATGTGGCAATCATGATGTTGTATTTCTCCGAAATGGCCTGGGCCCTCCGGATGGTCTCCGGGATCTTTGTGGAAGGCACACCAAGGTCTTCTGCAATGGGCACCAGCCGGTTTCCCGGCTTGATCCTTGAAAGGGTCGGAACCAATCGGCCCCTCGCCATCATCATCTCTTCTCTCTTTTCCGGATCATCGGTCCACTCGAATTCGAGCACATTGTATTTCTTGCAGATTTCTTCAATGGTATTCATATCACGGACCACGACATTTCTGACCCCGTCCGCCTCCATGATCAAAAGGGCCTCGATCTTGCTTACATCCTTTCCCAGGGCCTCTTCAACCACCTTGAGGCTGAACTTATCCATGATCTCACAGCCGGCCAATTTGATGCCCGAAGTGGTCACCTCGGTCACCGCGTCTCCGGCGGCGTTGATATCATCAAATATAGCGAGGGCCAGGGCGCCATATTCGGGCTTTGGTTCCAGCTTTACGATCACTTCGGTGATGATCCCCAGGGTGCCTTCGGCCGTACAGAAAAGGCGTGTCAGGTCGTACCCGAGAGATGTCTTGGGGGCAGTGGTTCCGGTCTCAACCACCGTGCCATCAGCAAGGACGACCTTGAGGCCCTTTACGTAGTCTCTGGTGGTACCGTACTTGACCGCCCTGTGGCCGCTGGCATTGGTGGAGACCATGCCGCCGATGGTGGCAACCACCTCACTGCCGGGGTTGGGCGGAAACATGAGGTTGTCCTCGGCCAGGAGGGTATTTAACTGCATGCACACCACCCCTGGCTCCAAACGGGCATAGGAGTCCTCTTTGTTTATCTCGAGGATGTCGTTCATCAGGTGGAGGTCCAACAGCAACCCGCCCTTCACAGGCAGGACAGCGCCGGTGGTGCTGGTTCCGGTCCCCCTGGGCGTCACAGGGATCTTTTCCCTGTGGGCCAGCTTCATTATGGCTGATATCTGTTCTGTTGTGCGTGGGAAGATTACTGCATCGGGAACGCCGAAATGGACCGACATGTCCCTTGAGTAACAAAGGCATTCGGTGCGGTCGTGAAAGACATTTTCCGGGCCAACGATTTTGGCAATTTCTGGTATGATATCCATGAATTGAGCTCCTGTGCGCTTAGAGGCCGCATCATCCACTCTGGAGGACAAAAGAAAAAAAGGAGGCCCTGTTTACAGCCCCGATATGGCTATGATCCAGCTATAAAGTAACTATAACGAATGGGTTCAAAACTTGTCAAGACAAAAGCAGGGCGACAGGATCCTCAAGCCTTGCGGCCAAAAAGGCCTCTCATTTCCACCCGATCGAACCACCTCAATGACCTTCGGGCCTGGCTTAACCAGTTAGAAGAATAGATGTAATTGGCCATGATCCCGCAGGACTCTTTGAGCCCCCGGGATGATGGGTTGGCCAAAAAATTGATATTTCTCTCAGAGATGGTGGCGCCATTACCCAGGTGGAACCCGGCAACAGGGTTCAGGGGCTTATCCCGGCGGTTTTTCTCGTTTGCAATATAGTGATAGGCGATCTTTATCAGAGGGCTTCGGAGGATATTTTTCAACTCCTCTTCCCGTGCCCACGATTCATCCGATAAGATGGAGAGGAGTGCCCGGTTAAAGCGAAGAGGATCACGCTCTTCTTCACCCGCCCGTTCCATGATCTTCCCTTTCCCTTTTTTGGAAAAAAAGGAGATCACATCCGTTGATTTCAAGCTAAAATTCCCGTCCCCTTCCTCTAATAGGGGCCTGAGATACCTCCTCCAGAATCCAGGGATCGGGCTCAGTGTGGCAAAGTTTTTTATTTTTTCATTTTCGTTTCTGACATAATCCACCACCCTCCCGATGAGGGTCTTCCCAAGACCAAGCCCGGCCAAGCCATTTTGGGTGTTGTTGATGGAATAGAAGATGGCGGTGTCCACCTTTGCCTTCCGTCCCCCGGCCCCGGCCATGATTTGAGAGATATCCCTTACAAGCCCCTCTGTCAGGGCAACCTCGATAAAAATAATGGGTTCATAGGGGAGGAGGCGGTGGTAGAGGGCAAAACATCGTCTGTCCTTTCCCAACCGCTGGCCCATCTCCTCGATGCTTGCCATGGGGTGAACCAGATCCCGGTTCTTGATGAGTTCTATCTGCTTGTAGGCGGAGTCGAGGGTGATCTCCTCCAGATAGATAAACCCTTCCTGGAAGAGCATCTCAAAGAGAAAGACAATATCCGAATCGAGCGGATCCAAATCGAGCCTTGAATGCCGGCGAATGGAGAGGAGGTCCCCTCGAAAATCGAGCAGGAATCTTAGCCCGCCGGGAGACCGGGAGATCTTTCGGAAGAGGTTCAGGCGGGGCGAATAGGCACGGTTCCTGAAGTCTGCAAGCAGGGAGGCCCATCGGGGGTCATCCTGTTGGCACGCCAGGAGGGCCTTTGCCAACGGGTCAATCTCCGCCTTTTTTACCTCCAGTTGCTCAATAAGCCCTTTAAAAAGACCTTCTTTCTCAGGCTCCTCCAATGATTGATAATGGGATTTGAGACCTGGAAATAGTTGGTCAAAGGGGGAATCCTCTGCTCCCACATCCTGGAAGGCCTTCAAGGCCTCTTCGATCCGTTTTTGACTTCTGCCACCTGACTCTTTTTTCTCATCTTCTGAATTCATTTAGACCACCTGGTTTCTCTTTTTGTAGTTGATTCAGATTCTTTACTGTTAACTTCGCTTGGGTTCAGGTCAGGAAAAGGCCAGGACATCGAGCCCTTTTTCTTCGAGATTCCTTATTTGATCCCTAAAGGCTGCCGCCTTCTCAAAATCCAGGTTTGCGGCGGCGTCCTTCATCCGTGCCGTCAGGTCCACGATCATCTCATCGAGATCTTCCAGGGTCACATATGCGCTTTGCTCTTCTGACACCATGGGAACCGTCACATAATCGGCCTCATACACAGACCCCAATATGTCATCAATCTTTTTCCGGATGGATGTGGGGGTAATGTTATGAAACCGGTTGTACTCCAACTGCAGCGTGCGTCGTCTATGGCTCACATCCATGGCTCTTCTCATGGAATTGGTGATCTGATCCGCATAAAAGACCACGGTCCCGTTGATATTTCTGGACGCCCTTCCGCTGGTCTGTATAAGGGACCTCTCAGAACGGAGGAACCCCTCCTTGTCTGCGTCAAGTATTGCAACGAGAGAGACTTCCGGAAGGTCCAACCCCTCGCGCAACAGATTGATACCCACCAGAACATCAAAGTTGCCCAGCCTGAGTTCTCTAATTATTTCCATCCTGTCGATGGTCTTTATGTCGGAGTGCAAATATCGGACATTTATTCCCAGGTCGGAATAGTATTCACTGAGATCTTCAGCCATCCTCTTTGTCAAGGTTGTCACAAGGACCCGCTCGCGCCGTTCCACCCTCTCTTTGATCAAGCCCAGAAGGTCATCCACCTGATTTGTGGCGGGTCTTACCATAATTTCAGGGTCTGACAGGCCGGTTGGTCTGATGATCTGTTCCGCGGTCATCTGGCTCTTTTCAAGTTCATAGGGGCCGGGTGTGGCCGAGACATAGAGGGTCTGTTTTACCCTTGACTCAAATTCGTCAAATCTCAAGGGTCTGTTATCCAGGGCCGAAGGGAGGCGAAACCCGTAACGCACCAGGGTTTCCTTTCTTGATCTGTCCCCCCGATACATGCCATTGAGCTGAGGGATCGTGATATGACTCTCGTCTATGATGACCAGGAAATCCTTTGGGAAATAGTCCAGAAGGGTCGGCGGCGCCTCCCCTGGCGCCCTTCCGGTCAGGTGGCGGGAATAGTTCTCAATACCATGGCAATAGCCCATTTCGATCATCATCTCCAGATCGAATCGTGTTCGCTCCTCAATTCGCTGGGCCTCTAGGAACTTGTTCTGAGATTGGAAACAGGGGATTGTCTCCTTCAGTTCCTCCTTAATCTGCCGGATGGCCCGCTCCCTGATCTCCACTGAGGTTACATAGTGAGTGGCAGGATAAATGGTTATCCGGTTAAGCCCCCTGACGGCCTTTCCGGTCAAAGGGTCGATCTCAAGGATCGATTCTACCTCATCCCCAAAAAAATTGATTCTCACCGCCAGTTCCTCTTCATGGACCGGGTAGATGTCCAGGACATCCCCCCGGACCCTAAAGCGGCCCCTGTGAAAATCAAGATTCCCTCGCTCATAATGGATCTCAACCAGTTTTCTTACCGCATCCTCCCTGGAAAGGACGGTTCCCTGTTCGACGTAAAGCAGCATGTCGTGGTAGGTCTCCGGAGAACCCAACCCATAAATACAGGAGACACTTGCCACGATGATCACGTCCTCCCTGTCCAGGAGGGACCGGGTGCCCGAATGTCGCATCTTGTCGATCCGTTCGTTGATGTGCGCATCCTTCTGGATATAGGTGTCTGACTGGGGGATGTACGCTTCGGGCTGATAGTAATCGTAATAGCTGACAAAATATTCCACGGCGTTTCGGGGGAAGAGATTTTTGAACTCCCCGTACAATTGAGCTGCCAGGGTCTTGTTGGGCGCCATGACTAAGGTGGGTTTTTGCACACGGCAAATGACATGCGCCATCGTGAAGGTCTTGCCGGACCCGGTAACCCCCAGCAAGACCTGATGGGCCAGCCCCTTTTCTACGCCTTCGGAAAGCGTCTCAATAGCATTGGGTTGGTCACCGCAGGGTTTGAGATCCGTAACGATTTCAAACATCAAGCCTCCAGGCGGTTCCTCGGGGGCCGTCCTCCAGTACTATCCCAAGCTCCTTCAGACGATTTCGGATCTCGTCGGCCTTTGTCCAGTCCTTCCGGGTCCTGGCTGCTGTCCTCGCCTCGATCATCTCCTCGATTTCAAGAGGGTCCAAACCCTTTTGAGTACCGGACAATTGTTCAAAAAATTGGACTGGGGTCTCCTTGAAAAGCCCCAAAACCTGACCGGCATTGAGGAGTTGGCTGCAATCCTTCTGGAGGGTTTGGCGGGCGGCCGCATCTGCGGGGGCAAGGTTTGCGTCCATGGCCCTGTTTATCTCTCTCACCTTCTCAAAGACGAGGCCAATGGCACCTGCCGTGTTCAGATCATCGTCCAGCATTCCCGTAAATTGTTCCTTAAAGGGGTCGTGAGCAAGGTCCCCCGGGGCCTTTTCCGTCTCCCTCGGGTAGGGACCTATCAATCCCTCCAACCTCTGGAGTGTCCGGTATATCCTGACGAGCCCTGATTGGACCCCCAGGACATCCTTTTTGGAAAAATCGAGCGGGCTTCTGTAGTGTTTGGAGAGGAGGAAGAGCCTGAGGACCTCGGGATGGTAGTTCATCAGGGCGTCACGAATGGTCAGGAAATTTCCCAGGGACTTGGACATCTTTTCAGCTTCAACGGTAACAAATCCATTGTGGACCCAGTACGTGGCAAAGGTGCCGCCATTGGCCCCGATGGACTGGGCCCTTTCATTTTCGTGGTGCGGGAAAAGGAGGTCTTCCCCGCCGCCGTGAATGTCGAAGGAATGGCCCAGATAGTGGTTGCTCATGACAGAGCATTCCAGGTGCCACCCGGGCCTTCCATTGCCCCACGGGCTTGGCCACTGCGGTTCACCGGACCTTGCCCCTTTCCATAGTACAAAGTCCATAGGATCTTTCTTTTTCTGATCCACGGCGATCCTTTTACCGGCCTGCATATCCTCCAGATTCCTACCGGAGAGGCTGCCGTAATCCTTGAAACTTTCAACGGAAAAAAAGACATCCTGACCCGCAACGTAGGCATGTCCCCGGTCCAGAAGCCTGACGATCATCTCGATCATGCCCTCTATGTGCTCGGTCGCCCGGGGTTCCACATCGGCCCTCAGGATCCCCAGTCTGTCCATGTCCTCATAAAAGGCGTCAATGTATTCCAGGGCAAGGGATTCCGTCTCTTTCCCCAATTCCTGAGCCCGCTTAATGATCTTGTCATCCACATCAGTAAAGTTCCGGACATAAGTGACATCAAAACCCTTGGCTCGGAGGTGCCTTACCAGTACATCAAACACGACGGTGGATCTGGCATGACCAATATGACAGAGATCATAGACGGTTACTCCGCAGACATAGATGCCTACCTCACCTTCCACCAGCGGTCTGAAGGTCTCTTTTTTGCGAGTGGCAGTATTATATAATTTGAGAGGCACGCACCCACTCCTTTTCTACTATAGTCCTAACAGAGGTACAGCAGGCTAAAAGACTCGCTATTTGCACAAACTTATTTAGACGTAACAAAAAAGAGGGGGTTCGGTCACACGTTGTTCGGGGAAGACAAGTCCTACCGGCCACGATCTGTTTCACCAACAAGACTGACCACGGCAAACGCCGCCATCCCCTCTTGCCTGCCGCATGGCCCCAGGCCTTCAGTGGTGGTCGCCTTGATATTGGCCTGGGTTGGTGGTGTTTCGATTGCTTCTGCTAATCTTTCCCGCATAGACCCCAAGAATGGCCCCAGCTTGGGTCTTTCAGCAACGATGGTAGCATCCAGATTATTCACCCGGAAGCCGTCACCCTTGACCCATATCATCACCCTCTTTAACAAAGCGATACTGTCTGCGTCTTTGTAAGCAGGATCAGTATCCGGAAAGTGCTGACCGATATCCCCCATGCCCAATGCCCCGATCAGGGCATCGATCACGGCGTGGGTCAGGACGTCCGCGTCGGAATGACCTTCCAGCCCGAGGGTATGAGGAATCTCAACGCCCCCCAGGACCAGGGGACGCCCTTCAACCAGGCGGTGTACATCATATCCGTGACCGATTCGGAACACGGCGCTTCCTTTCTATTCTGACTGGATCATCAGGATTACGTTGCTCAATAGGCCATAAGAAGGTGTTTTTGACACCGGTGTTCTTGATCTCCCTGCTTTTCAGGTGCCTTTCAATCGAAAATCGACAATCTTCAACCCCGTAAGTCCCTGTTATCCTGTCTAAGACTCAGTGACAACTGCTGCAATTGGTGCTCGAACAGGTGGCGCAACCGGAGGATCCGGAAGATGGAGTGAAATTACCGCTGCTCTTAAACGAACAGGCCGACATAAGACGTCTTACGTCATCCTGGTCACAATGCGGGCATGCGACCTTGTCATCACCTCCAAAAACAAGGGTCTCAAATTCTTCATCGCACTGTGAACATATATATTCATAGATAGGCATTTCATTTTCCTTCCCAGCTATTTCTTGTCTAGCCCCTCGATGACCGCTGCCGCCAGAAGGGGAAACATGATCTCGTGGTGACCCACGAGACTATAGCCTTTTCCCCCCGCCAATGTGGGACGGTTAACCACGTTGGTCATGGGTCGGTAGTGTCTGATAAAATCCATATTGACTGTTGTAAAATCATTGACCTTATATTCCAGGTTCCTGACAAGGCTGAGGGCCTTCAGAAAGACCTCCGGCAGGATAACTGCCGAACCAAGGTTTATGAATACGCCCCCTTGCAGGCCGGACACGAGCCTGGCGAAAATTCGGAAATCGGTGTGGGAGGCGGTGCCTATGGATGCACCATCCACACTGGGATGAAAATGAATGATGTCTGTCCCCACTGCCACGTGCACGGTTACCGGGATATCCAGTTCATAGGCCCTTGCCAGAATGCTGAAACGATTGTACGGGAAACTCTCCTGGACCAGCATGGAGCCTACGGATCTACCCAGACCCAGCCCCTTTCTTGCACCTTCTTTAATGGCCCCGTTGAGAAATTTCCCTGTCTCCTCGACCATGCCGAAGCTCCCCTTTCCGATCTCTGCGGCCACGTCTTCTGAGGTGGTTCCCGCCATGGCCAGCTCCGCGTCATGTATGATGCCGGCCCCATTCATGGCCACCCCTTTGATGATTCGCCGGTTTAAGAGATCCAGAATCACGGGATTGAGCCCCACCTTAATAGGATGAGCGCCCATTGCCAATATAATGGTCCTGTTGCCGAGAGAGGCCTCTATCATCCGGTCGATGACCTCCCTTAGGTCGCTTGCGGCAAGGATCTTTGGCAAAGATTTCAGCCATTCGCCGAAAGACGCACCAGAACGCCATTCCTGGGAAAAATCCTCGAACTTAACTTTGCTGACCCTTTCCTTTAAGGAATAGGTTTTGACTTTGTCCAAAGAAATGGGCGTCAGTTCCGTCATGATAAAACCCTATTCACTCGATAGGTGTCTCTGGAAAAGGATATAGTCCACCAAATGGCACAGGATGTGTCCCGCCAGGATATGGGACTCTTGGACCCGCGCCGTGTTTTCGGCCTTTACCACCAGCGCCATATCAACGAGGCCTGCTAGTTCCCCCCCATCCTTTCCCAGGAGTCCGACCGTGTAGATCCCCTGCCTCTTTGCATCCCTGGCTGCCAACAAAAGGTTCCTGGAGTTTCCACTGGTCGTAATCGTCAAAAGGACATCGCCTTCCATGCCAAGGGCCTTTATTTGCTTTGAAAAGATCTGTTCAAAAGAATAGTCATTCCCGATACTGGTAATTACCGAGGTATCGGTGGTTAAGGCAATGGCAGGGAGGGGGGGGCGTTCGAGGGTGAACCGATTCACAAATTCCGCGGCAAGATGCTGGGCATCTGCCGCGCTTCCCCCATTTCCACAAAGCAGCAATTTTCGGTCCGCGGTGAAGGCCAGGGCAACCTTTTCCGCCAGGAAGATCAAATTCGGAATGCTCTCCTTTATGAATACCTCCTTAACCTTTAGGCTGTCTTTAAGAATTTCTTCAATGATCTTCTTCAATTAAGCCCCCTTTGCGCCA
>JABMQV010000680.1 GCA_013203065.1 Desulfobacteraceae bacterium
CAGTTATTCTTTGTGGTTCCTACCAAAACTCATTCCTTCCGTTTGTCTGGTTCTTAATCGTTAAAAGACAGCTCATATCTTGACCAAACTCGGGAGATAAAGAGCTAACCCAGGAAAGACCGTAACCACTATCAAAGCAATAGCGATGGCGATCAGAAACGGTAAGGACCCCATCATAACATCTTCAATTTTCCCACCAGTTACATTCCTTATGATATACAAATTCATGCCAACTGGTGGAGTGAGTTGTGACAGTTCCACCATGATCACCATTGCAATTCCAAACCATAGTAGTGAATATCCCATACCCGCTATGAGTGGCGCCACAATTGGCAACGTGATCACCATCATGGTTATCCCATCGATAAAACACCCCATAACTAAAAAGATGAAATATAAGAGGACAAGGAGTCCCCAATCTGGAAGACCCAGTGAAGATGCAAAATCCATGATTTGTCTTGGTACGTCATTGAACAGCAGGACATTGGACAAGATTAGCCCACCCAAAATGAGAAAAAGCACCATACAGGTCACCCTGACGGTACCCATAAGGCATTCCCAGAAGCTTTTCCATGTCAGCCTTTTCATTATCACCGCAAGAATAAGACTGCCGGACGCCCCCAATCCAGCCGCTTCAGTGGGGGTTGCAACACCCGCATATATTGTACCTAAACAGGCAATCATAAGAAGGACAAAACTCCATATTCCTTTCAAAGCCAGTATCCTTTGTTTGAAGCTCAACTTTGTTTCACGAATAGGGGCTGCTTCAGGGTCAAGTCGAGTCCAAACAGCAATCACCAGCACGAATAACAGGCACAGAATAATCCCGGGTATAAATCCAGCCAAAAACAATTTGCCGATTGATTGTTCTGTGAACGAACCATAGATGATCAGAATTACGCTGGGAGGAATGAGTATGGCCAATGAACCGCCTGCAGTCAAAGTCCCATATGTCAACCTCTTCTTATATTTATATCTCTCCATCTCCGGGGCGGCCAAGATACCCATCGTGGCACAACCTGCTGCACTAGAGCCTGAAACGGCTGCAAAAATTCCACTTGCGAAAATGGTTGCTATACCCAACCCTCCTTTTCTCCTGCCAAACCATGCCACACAAGCATCGAACAAGTCTTTACTGAATCCCGCCTTTAGAATGACTTCGCCCATAAGAATAAACAGGGGTATAGCTATCAGCGTGAAGCTGTTCATTGAAGACCAAGCTATGATTGCAGCGGAATCCAACGCAAGCAATCCTCCGCCAAGAAAGAATAACCCTCCTACCCCCAATAACCCGAGGCAGAAATTTACAGGCATACCAGCAGCTAGCATAAGCAGAAAAACAATGACCATCACCGCCGTAATCATTTCGTACCTCCCTCGTTTCGATTTCCGGCCACTATCCTTTTCAAATCATGCCCTTTCTTTTCTGACCGCAGATCCCTTGAAAAGTGCGCTCACGTCTTCTATAGCACAGAGAATCATCTGAAATGCCAAAATCCCAAATCCGACCGGAACAGAAATGGCTGGAATCCATGTTGGCGTCTCCAAGACAGATAGTGCCTCTTGCCCGATTTCCTTGTAATATATAACGAGGTTCATGCTATAAACCGTAAGGACGACGCCATAGATAACCGACAGACAGGAAGTGATTGCCCGTAGAAAGCGCCGCATTTTTTCACTTAGCCGAATGGTTACCACGTCCACTCGAATGTGGGCGTCTTCTCTAAGTGTGTAGGCAGCACCAAAATATACGCAAAAGACAAGAAGATAGGCTGTATACTCATCTGAAAATACCAACGGGTGTTCTATAACGCGTCTGAAAATGACCGAAACCGTTACCAAAACGGTCATAACAAATATGCCGATCGCTGAAGCACCACCGCCAAACGAAGTGACTTTCCTAAAGAAATTACCTGCGTAATACCAAAACGAATGTGACCGAGTCATTATGTCTTGATCCTTTCCCATGGGGGTTCGTCTCGATGGAACCCGCCCGGGCAATGGCCTTCGTCTTTCCAAATTACTTCCTTCAAAAATGGCCAGCAGCCCGGGCAGGCATCTTTAGTTATATGGATTGTTGAACTAAGAAACTCTCCTGCCTTTGAAAAAGCGCTCGATACTAAGGTCTCCTGCTGGGGTTAACCTTGAAATAAATTTCCAGAGCCTCTTCCCCTACGGGACCTATCTTTTTGGCTTGCTCTGTCCATATGGGTTTGACTTTCTCCACCCACTTATTTCTCTCTTCCTCGGGTAGAATGTAGATGTCACACCCTTCTTCCTTAAACTGCTTCCATTTCGTATTCGAAAATACCTCCACAATATCCCAGCCCAGATCCATATATTCGCGGCCTGCCTTTTCAACGATCTTCTGTAAATCTGGCGGCAGGGCATTGAAAGCCTTTAGATTTACAAAAAGCCCTGTGGGGGGTAGGCCAAAATCCACCTTTGTTATGTATTTCCCCACCTCATGCCATTTGTATGCGTAAGCCCAAGTAACACCTCCGTAAGCCGCATCCATAACCCCCCGCTGGAGAGCCTGATAAGTCTGAGGGAATCCCATTGTTATCGGTGTCGCCCCAAGCGCTTGGGCTGCAGCCGCAGTTGTCGGGTTATAAACCCTCCACTTGTGTCCCTTTGCGTCTGCAAGGGTACGTATTGGATAACGGGAAAAAGCCTGAAGGCCATTCCAACCGCTCATCCCAAGGGCTTTTATGCCTACCTTCTCAGCTTCCTGTTGCCATAGCTCCCAAAGGCCACCTTCCAACCAGGCTCTCCATTCGCTGTTGTCCTTTAGTAGAAATGGAGTGTCCGGTAGTTTATAGAGCGGGATAGCTCCACCCCAATAACCAGTCGGTATCTCACACACCTGTATAAGGCCCTTCTGTAAAGCTCCAAATATGTCCCGACTTCCATAAAGCTGCCCGCCCGGATATGTGATAATCTTGAGACGGCCCCCACTTCTTTTGGTGACCTCTCTTGCAAAGGTTTCAGGCAAATAGGCTGCATCACCAGGCCCCCATACCCCGGCCATTTTCCAGGTAATGACCTTTTCCTCAGCCAGCGCCATTCCAGCAAAACTTATGGTCAGAACTGTTGCTAACACCACTGCAATCAATATAACTCTCTTTTTCATTTTTCTGCCTCCTTTCGATTTCTTGGATTCAACTAAAGACAAAGATAAAGACATTCTTCCTTTTCCATAAGCATCCCCCCTTTCAACCAGTGCAGATTAACCCTGTCAAGTCATGCCAATTGTGACTATTAACGTTATTTTCCTGGCACTCCCTAGCTTCAAATCGCACAATTCCTAAGACCAACAAAAGGATAATGAGAGGGCTTTTTGCCCACTTCTCTATTCACTGAAAAACGGTACCAGCAAGACTCTCCTTGAAACGCGCGATTTTATTTGAATAGGTCAACAGGGATTTTAACACATTCACACATTCTTCTGCAGACATAAAAAAAGGCACCTCCCTCTTCTCAAGGATCTTGATACCTGGCAGCGATAGACTACCCGCAGCCCACCATGTGAGAACCGGTTTCTCTATATAGTTTGAAGCATCCGCGATGAAGGTTGCTCTTTTCTCGCTTAATTTCCCCGAAACCATTGAAGTGGCCACAATGATAGCATCAAAGCTTTCATCCGAGGCAAAAACCATGAGTGACTTCTTGAACAATTCGGGATCATTAATTAACTGGGCAGTCAAATCAAAGGGATTTTTTACAGATGCAAATTCAGGCACAATTTCCTTCAGTTTGAGAACCGTCTCTTCAGAAAGATCCGGTACCATCATACCCGCTTCGATGACCTTATCTGCCAATATGACTCCCCCGCCCCCTGTGCTGGTCAATATTCCGATTCGGTTTCCAGAAGGTAGTTCGCTCTTTAAAAACGTAGATGCCGTCAAATAAAGTTCGTCTAAATTGCTCACTCGAACTACTCCATTTTGGCTGAAAACGGCATCATGGACCTCATTAGCCCCCGTCATTGATCCTGTATGAGAACCGGCCGCCTTACGTCCTATCTCACTTTTCCCCACCTTCATAACCACGATAGGCTTCCTTTTCTTAAGTGCTTTCTTACAAGAGTTCAAGAATTTCTGGGGATTTCTTATACCTTCAATCAAGGCCATAATAACACTCGTTTCTTTGTCCTCTACGAAATACTCCATAAAATCAGCCAAGTCTAACACGGCTTCATTGCCTGTGGATATAAAACAACTTATGCCAATCCCCATATCTTGTGCACGATTTAGGAGTGAACCCCCTAATGCTCCGCTTTGTGAAATAAAAGCAATATGCCCAGGGAGCAATACTGGAATATCCAAAAACTGCGAAAAAGACATGGCAATTTTGTGTCTGAAATTAATAATCCCCACACAATTGGGCCCACAGATGTTCATTTCATATCTTTTTGCCACTTCCTTGATCTGATGTTCTCTTTCCTTTCCTTCTTCTCCAATTTCAGAAAACCCAGACGAATAGACGATTGCGTTCTTAATCTTACTCTTTCCAGCGTCTTCCAGAGTGCGTGTAACATGATTTATTGGGACAGCGATTAATGTGAGGTCAATAGGTTTTGAAATGGTTGTCAAGTTTGGATAGCACACTTCATCTTCGATGATCCCGTACTTTGGATTTACCAAATAGATGTTTCCATTGTAACCATGTCGCAAAAGATTCTTATGAAGCCGTCCGCCAATTTTTGAAATGTCGCGTGAAGCGCCAACAATAGCGATTGATGTAGGATTCAATAGGGTATCTATTTGCAAAATTTTTTCCCGTCTCGGCATGCCACCTGAAGAAATCAGATGTATGTCTTTTTCTATGTTTTCTAATTTTGAAAAGCTAACAGCTTAATGACCCAAGATATGCCAATCGAAAAACACTTCTAATCTTTCATTATTTCATGCGCAATTCTGTTTAAGCACATTTGAGTAGTTCCGCCGCCCATGGACCAACCTCGCACATCCCTGTAATATCTCTCTACCTCATAATCCACAGTATATCCGTATGCCCCGTGCAACTGGATTGCCTTATCGCAAACATAAACCGCCATCTCATTCGCAAATTTCTTGGCCATCGAAGCCTCTTTAGCAATGACTCTGCCACCATGTTCTGACTTTATCACTGCATCATACACCAAGAGACGAGCAGCCTGGATCTGGGTTGCCATTTCAGCTAGTATCCAGCTTATCCCTTGGAGTTCAGCAATTGGTTTTCCAAATTGAATCCTCTCTTTACAATACTTGAGAGTCTTCTCATAAGCTCCCTGAGCAAAGCCGATGCAGAAAGCGGAATTACCGCAACGTTCACCATTAAATTCCACCATTATCTCTTTAAATCCACCCGTCCCAGCAGGAATCAATAGGTTCTGCTCTGGAACCCGAACATCTTCGAAAATAATTTCATCGAGACTCGAACAATGTCTCCCCATCGTATCCTCTGCCTTACCAATTGAAATGCCTGGCAAGTCCCGGTCTACAATGAACATTGCAATACCCCTTGAGGGTTTTTTTAAGTTTTTCTCGGTCTTTGCCAGGACTATGAAAATGCCTGCAATTCTTCCATTGGAAATGAAGGTTTTCCTTCCATTCAAATGATAAAAACCTTCCTTTTTTTCGGCGAATGAACTCATGTTACCGGCATCTGATCCAGCGTTTGGTTCTGTTTGACAATAAGCTCCGATCTTTATACCGGACGCCATATCAGGCAAATATTTTAGTTTCTGCTCATCATTTCCTTGGTTCACTATTGCCCGACAGCAAGCTGAGATATGGGTAAGCGGTATTGAAACACCTCCCCTCCCCATTTCCTCGCATAGTATTACTAAATCCACCAATGACCCTCCCGCCCCACCGTATTTTTCAGGGACCATGAGGCCCATAAAACCCATATCCGATATCTTCTTATAATATTCATCGGAATAAGTGCCCTCTTTTTCCCATCGTTTCACATTCGGCATAATTTCTTTTTCAACAAATCTCCTAACCGAATCTCTGAACATCCTGTTTTCTTCTGTCAAAAATGCGTCTATCACGATAAAAATACCTCCCAACTGCCAATCACATGGCTGTGACTATATCTCGTATGTTAATGACATTTCTTTGTCGATAATCGACATGTTAGATAACGATAGATTACCAAAAGTTCTTGAAGGCATTCATTGACCACCTTCAACTCTACCAAAGGGATATAGACCACCTACAATCTAATTGTCCTCTTTCGGCGTTATTTTGATCAAACCCTTCCGGTCTTTTGCTGCATTTCTTTAAAGCTTTTGCCCTTCATGAGTTGTTCAAAGAACTCGTTTTCCTTTGCCTCGTTCGCCAGTGCCTTATCCAGGACTTCCTGGGCCTTAAGCGCCGGAACAACGACCACTCCTGTCTGATCCGCAATCATGATGTCGCCGGAGTTGACCCTCACCCCCCCGCATTGAACAGGAGAATTGAGTTCCACCATTTTGAGCCGGGTCTTGCCCGTCCTTGGCGTGATATGGCGACTGAATACAGGGTATCCTATTTCGATGGTCTGGCTCACATCTCTGCAAGCACCATCAATAATGGTGCCCTCGATTCCTTTCACCTTTGCTGCGGTTGAAGCCAACCCACCCCAAGTTGAGATTTCCAGACCGGCATTATCGAAGACAAGGACATCACCAGGTTCAGCAAAATCAAGGATATCTGCCATGCAAAAGTCGGCATCAGTATAGGTGCCCATTGTGCATGCGATTTGCTTTACCGTAATTGCAGGGCCTATGGCACTGATTTGGCTCGTTATCGGTCTAATTCCAGATGCCACCCCGTTTATATTTAACGTATCCAGAACATCCGACAGTGTACTGCTCTCGACCTTCCGAAACCCCTCCACCAGGCTTTTGGCGGGACGAGTGACTGCATTAATTTTCATGGCCAACCTCCATTGAATTTGATTTTTCAGGTTCTATCGCACGTTTAGGAAAACTGATCCAATCCCGTGACTCCTGACAAGCTGCGTCATGATGCTTCAATGACACAAGATCGGTCTTCATGCAATAGAACGACTGTTGAAGAAGATCATCGCCCCTGAAACGCGTATTTGTATTCGATTTCACTGGGGCCTAAATTCGCATCTGCCCATAAAAGCGACTTCTTACGGCCGCAATATATTCAAGGTTGCGCGCGTCAAGGGATGCTCTCCACATCGACAAATGACGGGTCATGGATAGGTATCAAAATGTCTGCCATTCCTTTGATTCGCACGGCGCTCTCGAAGGCGTCCACAGCATTCAGGTGTATGCCGGGAGGTATCAATGGCAAATATTCGCGGGCCTCCTCCGGAACCTCGAAATTTTCCCGGGTACAACAAAAACCGGTGACTATGGCTTTACCTTTGTCGGTGTTGACAGAAACGGCGATTGTCCCTGGTGTGTGCCCGGGAGCCGGGATGATCTCGATTCCAGGGGCGACCTCATGGTACCCGTCAACCACCGAAAAAGTGAGATCCATCAACAGGGACTTTTTATAAGTTGGGGCCAGGATCGGGTGTGGGGACAGGGCAAACTTATATTCCGTCTCCGAAGCCACCAATTTTGCATTCTTGCACCTATGGGTGTTCCCGCAATGGTCCCACTGGAGGTGGGTATGAATAACTACATCGATGTCATCGGGTTTTAGTCCAACCTTTGATAGAGCTTCTTCGAAAGTCGCTATGGACTCTGCTGGAAGCCCTCTAAACTCGGTTGCCATTTTCGCTTCAGCACCTGTATCGATAAGGATATGCTGCTTTGCCCCCTCTATGTACCAGGCGTATATGGGTACCTTAATCTTATTGCCGTAATTGTAGCGATAGGTCAAAACGGCCAGATCCAACTCCATACGGGTCAACGGTAGGGGCCGAATTCGATACGTTTTCATGGTATTAGACTCCTTATCCTTAGGCTGTTAGGTGAATTTCTGATTCCCGCGATTACTTCCTTTGAAACAAAACTTCTCTCTGTTATACTTCTCTGTCAATGTAGACATCGCATGTTCATACCATTTAGTCATGCAGAATCACCTTGTTTTATTCCTTGAAACTATCTTTTTTAGGCCAAAATTCTTCTTTGCAGAACGGACATATTAGCCTTTGCTTCAACTGGGAAATGACTATTTTATAAAGCATTCGGTCTAAATAATATTCCTTTTTACAAACCGGGCATTCTACGTAGTAGACCTTTGCCATGACTTAACTCCTTTTTCCTTACAATTGCTCAAGGTCTTTTGAGTCCAAAAAATCTTCCAGTTTTATCCGTTCCATTACATGGCTTGGCATGGAAAGCCTGACGGGAAATGAGCGAGAATTATATGGTTTCGTTGCATCGATTCCACCTTTTACCGTGGTTATCCCATCAGCTGACGGGTCCAGCCTTGTACCCATCATGCCATGAAGCACCATTAGATCCTTATCCCATTGGGAGCGAGTGGCAACTGCCCAAAGAACCTGCTCTTCATCATCTATGTCGACATCATCATCAACAACAATCGCGTGCTTGACACGAAAATCAGAGCTTAGGGCGGTAGCGATAGCTGTTTTGGGTTCAGCATCATTCCTTTTTTTGATTTTAATATATGCGTGGAGTCTTGCGGTGCCGGACATAGGCATTCGCACCGCAATGGTGCCTGGAACCACTGCCTTTAATCTACTATACAAATATGCCTCTATCATGGGTGCATCTAAAAGCAGATGATCCGCATGACCCGGCATGATGTCTAGATAAAATGCATCCTTCCTATGAGTTACAGCCGTTACTTCAGCAACAGGATTCAGCCTTTGGCCTCCATAATATTGCGTGAACTCACCGAAGGGTGCTTCAATATCCAAGTCGGTGGAGGAAATCTCGGCCTCAATGATGAGGTCGGCGTTTGCCGGGACTAACAAATCGCTGCCCCACGTCTCCGAGGGAGTCAATTCAAGGGGTTCCCCCATGATTCCGCCGATAATATCCGGTTCGTTGGTCAGTAACTTAGTCTGGGCCCCCATGTAAAACGCAGGGTGGTGTCCAATAATAATGGCCGAAGGCATAGGGGATCCCATCTTCTCGTACTTTGTGAAAATATGATGTGTATGACGGGCAGGATTAAAATTCACCAACAGACGTTTAGGGCCTGCAACGAAAATTCTGAGGATGGCACAATTCACCCATTGTGTTTCGGGATCCTTTACCCATACGCTCCCGGCCGTAATATACGGCCCCAAATCCATTTCATTATGAGTAATGATTGGCAGTTCGAAAAGATCCGCTGTGTCTGCGTCCAATATGACTTCCTTTACCCTTGCATGCTTTTTCTCCAATTCTATGGGTAAAACCGGTTTTTCCCTGTTGGCATAATCCGTGTGTAGACTCTGGACATTTGAATTGAGAGCATAGGCCAACCTCTGTCTTGATGCAAAGAGATTTATGATGACCGGGAATATCGACACTTCCCCCTTCAGATTTCTTACTCTCTCAAAGATGATCACAGGTTCTCTTTTCTTGAGCTCGATCTTGTGTAAAATAACCGGGATTTCGAATTCCGGGTCTACCTCTTTTTTTACTCTTATTACATCCCCAGGGAAATCCCCTTCCAAGTTATCCAAATAGGTATGCAGATCTTTGTTCATCGCGCGCTTTCCTCCGAAAATGAATTCTTAAGTTGAAAAGGCTACCGTTGTATCTAAAGGTTTCACAAAACGCTCTGCTAGGAGTCTCGAAGCAAGAACAACCCCCTGCCCTCCTCTACCATGGAATCGTATTTCGAACATCCCTTAAACCATGCCTCTCTGTTCCAGCCACATAGGCATTAAATCTCTATCTACCTCACGGGCAACCTCCGGCGCCAGTCTTTGTACTTCTTTTGCCAATGGCTCACTGACGTTAAAACCTCCAACTGCTCCGTCAAAGACCAGTATATTTTCAGTTCCGGAAACCCGCTTGGCAAAATCAACCGCTTTGCTCAGGTCCTTCGCCTCCATTGCATTATCCATAAATAAAAGATTTTGTTCGCAACTTCGGAACAAATCGGCCTGTTGACCAACCACTATCGTTGGTATCTGCTGAGCGAAGAAAGTGCTGGGATACCCCTTAGAGCAATAATTAATAATTAGCGATTTTATAGCGGGATTAGGTGGAGGAAGGATACCCTCTTTCAGTGGACTGGCATTTGGATAGACCATGTCGGTATAACGGGTAAAGGGTGTAAAGGGGATGTTGAGATCAAACTCATCAACGTTTGCATTCAGGAAGTTGCCAAACAGGAGCCCCCCTGCAGTGGTATAGGGTATGGGTCCGGGATAATCTATGATCACGATGGCTTCCTTGATCTTGCTAAGCAAAGTAATGATCCTGCCGTACCAGTCCAGGTTCAAACGGGTGAAGTACTCATTCTGCTCAACCAAGTCATTGTTGGCATCTACACCGATAACCCCAAAAGGTGATACCTGCAGGATTACGGAACAAACGAATTTACTTTGGACAAAAGGGGATTCATAGATCATTCTTGGCAATAAATTGGCGGCTCTGGGCCCCATACTCTGATGATAAGCTGACCTAGTCTCAATGGTGGCGTAAGACATTGCAAAAGGCTTAAAAAGCCTTCCTATCATCCGGTGGTAGTGGAGTTCGCGTATATCGTTGTTGTGTGCTTGAATGATCCAACGGGTCGAATAAGCCTTTCCGATTCCGTATAGCGTGCCTATCTCTGTTTCAATTGGTATTCCGCGGTCAACTGGCGTAATACTTTCTGCTTTTCCTTCAAAATGCTCATCCAGCTTGAAACGTTCGATGTATTCGTCGCTTTCCTGGAACCTCAGTCCCACTCCTGCGCGCAGATAGATTCTTTGAGTTCCGCACCTCCGGACCACCTCGTCACGTATGCACCTGATCATTTCCGCGTAGAAATCACCCCCGTAAAGGCTAAACCCATGGTGAGAAGCCAGGATATTGACCGAATCCTCCTCTTGGATCTTCTCCAGATTTACTCCTTCCAGCGAACGCATTGTGAGTTCCCTGGCCACCCGGATAACCTCGGAGGGGGATTCTGCAGATATAGGATCAGGGCTATCGGGAAAAAGGTCGCATATGCGTATGGAGGTCATGTCCGGCAAATTAAGTACGGCCCGGGCAAGTAAGTGCTGGGGCTCTAGGTTATATATAGACCTGCGCGGCTCTACTGGTTGTAAGATAGGCATTTTTATGGTTTCCGTTTGCTTCCCGGGAATAACTCGTTGATGCATTGTAAATCATCCGCGATATAGAATTGTTTGTACTTATCCTGTAAGGCCTCGGGTAAATTCCAGATCGATATGTCAACCCCATACCATTGATATCCTGGTGCCCTGGTCAGCCTAATTCCGGCAGCTCGTAACAGTCTTATTATGCTGGTTATGCAAAGGGTACCGCATCCCGTACGCGCCCCTGTCGCTCGGGCAATATCTTCCGGGGATCTCGCTCCCAACAGGATCGCCGCAGCCACTTCTTTGGCCTGTACCCTGTGGCAGTAACAAATTACCTGGTCTGGATACATATGAGCATCTCGACAGATTCTGGTCATATCTCTTTGGGAAACATCCGCCGGATTCACGCCAATCTGCAACACCGATTCCCTTTCAATCATCTTGACGGCGTCCTCAGGACAGCGCAATACACAAAGAGAACAGTCACGGCATTTCTGTTCGTCTATTGCGGCCGATCCCTTCTCCTCATGTTTTTCGATAACGATTGCCTCGACAGGGCAGATCCTAACACAAGTGGCACAGGCGGTGCATCTCTGCGCATCAACCATTGCGACTTTATTAACTCTTCTCAAATCCTTAACTCCTTCCGTCCCAATCTTCTGTGCTTTGCATGGGGGAAGCGTAAATTTGTAACAACTTGAATTCTTCCATTCTCATTTGACACTATAGGGCTTTATCTTTACCCTCTTTGGCTTCAGGAGCGTGTAACGACCGTATGGTATAAAGGCAAGTCTTGCATTTGCGCCCTTCTTTTTGAGAGCTTGATTAAATGCTTTCTCGATCGATTCATAGACAGTCAAACCAATCTCTTCACATACGGATAAGTTCTTCTTTTCCGTAACAATCCATACCTCTTTTCGGGCCATAACCTCATAGATTTTGTACCAGGCAAAGCTCTTCTGTCCGGATACCGTTTGTCTGTAGAAATCTAAAACGGCCTGAGCCTGTTTCTCCTTGGAGGGGGGCAAATAACTTTTCAGCACATCCATTCGGGCAAATCCTGGCCAATCCCCGTAGCCTTTACAGGGAGTCGCCATAATGATGATTCCTTTGTCTCGAACAATAGGTTCGCAGTTCCCCAGTGCCCAACCCGTGTGGAAAAAGAGATCGTCTGTATGTGCAGTAGATCCGGTGATGGCGATATCCACCTTTTCTTGAATAAGTTCATCTAATGAAAATTGATAGATTTGATTGTAAAAGTGAATCGCTTCTTTATTTGATTTCACTGGAGAGCCGGCATTGACAAAGATAACGCGACCTTGATTACTTACAATTACATTGATGCCCATTTGGACATTGGCTAATTCGAGAGCTTCGTATTTATCATGTTGCATGAGGCAGTCATTGTTGCCAGGAGTGCAATCCGGAGCCAGAGACAATAAGTGGTTAAGTTCCGTGGTCTCACTACTGGTCACGGCGGGAATAATCATACCCGACCCCCCATACCCCCAGGCGGTTGCCTGAGTCGTGCTGATGGTGACAATGATGTCGGCATCGGCAACCACCTTGTGTACAAAGAGCGGCGTTCCCGCTTTGGTTATACCAATATAGCGATATTGCTCGAAATCGTTAACATCGTTAAAAAAAATGGGGATACCCGATTTGATTAAATCAGCTCCCAGTTTTTTTTTCAGCTCTTCCGAGCTCAATGGAGGGAGTGTAGCATTACCGATGATGATAGACATTTCAGAGCCGGCTTGCCTGCCTTTTTCAATCAAGACTGGAAGTATATCCCTAGCTGGTGCCTGGCGGAACTGATTTTCCGTAATAAAGGTAACCCTTTTGCCATTACGAACAAGCTCTGAGAATTTCGGCCCATCCACGGGAGCCTCTACGGCCTTTTCTACGGCAACGGGTAAATCCTGAATGCCTCCTGGTTCTTGGGGAATAATCTTTGCCTTGAGATTCTTGTCAGGCACTTCCAATTCCAAGTAAGCGCCGGGGTTTTCTAATGATTCATATGGAATTCTTAGAATGGCCATCCTATCCCTACTCTCAAAAAAGCCATAAAGCTTGAAATCGGTCACCTATCCGACGTGTTGCCTAATAAATCCTTTTCTTATGTTGAAAAGCTGGGATATGGACCTTGGTATCCCAAAATGCTGGAAACCATTTGCCCTGTTTTGGTTAACTTCCAAATTATCTTCTCTATATCGGCACTGGCCTTATAGCTGGCTTCCATAGAGACGTTGATAGCTGCAACAACTTCGCCTTGGCCGTTGATCAAAGGGACGGCAACTGAGTAAAGATCCATAGACAGCTCTTGATCACAAACGCTATATCCTCTTTTCCTCGTTTTCTTGATCTCTTCCCAAAGGCCCTTTTTTGAAGTAATCGTTTTGGCAGTTATTGGGTGCAGTTTCATTTGACCAAGCCGATTCTCGAGTTCTTTATCCCCTAGACCGGCCAGCAATATCTTGCCTAGGGCGCCTGCGTAAACTGGCAGTTTGGAACCGGATGCAAGGTCAGGCTTCATGAATCTTCTGACTTCCTTTCGATATAGAAAAAGAGTCTCAACATTATCGAGTATCGCTAAGTTGACCGTTTTGTTAACTTCAGATGAAAGTTCATCAAGATAGGGTTTGGACATTGTTGCAAGATTGGAGCTGTTTAGAAAACTGTACCCCAGAGAAAGAACCCTGGCTCCCAACACATAACTCTTGTTTTCCTCCCTGTTTAGATATCCGAGAGAGCAAAAGGTATATAAAAAACGTTGGGTAGCAGTTTTATTAAGTTCACTTAAATTTGCTATTTGAGTCAGAGTTAAGGGCCGCGAGGACTGCCCCAGAATCTCTAAGATTCTCAAACCGCGTTCTAAGGACTTAATATAATTTTTATCACGCATTGCGTAACTTTTTCCCATAAGGCGTGATTATCTTCATATCAAGTATTTTTCTTTTGTCAAGTAGATTTCTCAAATAAATCGAGCCGGCGAAGTGGTTACAGGTTTTGCCCATGGCTGATGACTTCCTGACTTTTTTTGAAATCGGAGAGGGCCGCTAGTCGGTTAATGGATGGAATATTGAAGTATATGGAGGAGGGATTGAACCACCTGCCCTCATTCTTGTCATTTTTCAGCTGTGAGATATCGTCGTTTGAAATCGAGGAAACGCTTGAGACCTGTCACCTCAAGACCTTCCGATCCAGGCTGCGATATTGAATGGCCTCTGCAACGTGGAGAGACCCGCTATCGGGGCTTTCTTCAAGATCGGCAATGGTCCGGGCAATCTTCAGAATGCGGGCATGAGCCCTTGCGCTGAGGCCGAATCTCTCCATGGCCTTTTCCAGCAGGACACCCGATTTCGGATCGCGGTAGAGATAATTCTCGCAAGTTGGAACCTGAGAATCTAACCTAGCTGAGTGTTTAGGGGTCAAGTCTTTGCTTGACTCTTTCTACCGCTTTAGCCATGAATCCGCAATGGCTGAACACCAAAATCGAATGGTAAAAATTAATAAGAGAAAGAATGAAAACAATAACCACGTTAAAATCTTAAGAGAAACCAAACAAGAGTCAAGAGTAGACTTGACCTCTGTTCACAATGATTTAAGAAAAGGCGATGGTGAATCGATGGCCCAAAAGAAAATGGGATCAGGCACAAATAAATAGTATCAGTCACCCCTTTTCCAAATTGGGCCATACCCGCCGCCTAGTTGGCAGAGGGGAGTATTTTAGATTGCTCGCCCAGCACGAAATCCTTCCAACAGTGCCTCTGCAATGGAACGGGGTTCCACGCAATCACCCACATGGCGGACCTCCGGGACCCCTTCGCGCAATGAATAGTACAAATCTGAATTCGGCTTGGGATGGACAGCGGCCACGATGGTATCACATACCAGGGTCTCTCTTCGCGCTTCAGCGGTTGAAAAGATAAGGCCAGACCTTGTTAGTTCTGTTACCTTAGCCTGAAGTGTGAAAGTAACGCCCAATTTCCTAAGTCGGTTTAGCAAGTGCCGACGGTGAGCAGGTTCCATATCAGCAGCCGGTGTAGCGAGCATCTCGACAATGCTTACCTTTTTACCCCTCTCAGCAAGAAGTTCAGCCACTTCACAGCCGACCATACCGCCCCCGATAACGATGACTCTTTCACCTACTTCCGCCTTGTCTTCCAAGACGTCTTCAGCTGTCAATACGGGGATATTCTTGGGACCCGGAATATCAAGGTCTCTGCGCTTGACTCCGGTTGCAACGACCACAGCATCCGGGTTGTACTCTTTTACGGATTCTGGCGTTGCCTCTTTGCCCAGCTCTATTTTCACCCCGAGCTTTTTGACACGCTTTTCTAAGTAGTCAACAAAATCGAGGAGTCCCTCTTTGTAACGCGGCACGGATGCCAGTACCATCTGGCCACCCAGCTTTTTCTCTTTCTCCAAGAGAACCACCTCATGGCCCCTCGCGGCTGCCACTTTCGCCGCTTCAAGTCCACCTGGTCCTCCACCAACAACCACAACCCGTTTTTTATTCACCGCCGGTGTAACCTCAAGCTCTTTTTCCCTTCCCATGCGCGGGTTCACCGAGCAGTGCAACGTCTGATCTCGTATAATCGCCCTAAGCACACACTCGTTACAACCGCAGCACGGCCGAATCTCGTCAACTTTGCCCGTTGCCACCTTCTTCGGAAGTTGAGAATCGGCAAGAAGAGCCCTAGCGATGAGCACCATGTCAACTTGTCCCTGGGCTATCCCTTTCTCTCCTGCCTCCGGACTGATGCGTCCCACCCCCATGACAGGAACTTTCGCTACTTCTTTAATCTTCCCTATGGTGGGCAGCAAGTATCCGTACGGGTGAGCGATGGACGGACGACCCATCTCGTCCCCTTCCGGCCAGGCCATGGAAAGGGTTGCCCGCGTAGTCTCGCACACCGCCGAAACGTTCAAGGCCGCAACCCCCGCCTCTTCCAGCCACTTTGCCATCTGTCGGGATTCCTCAAGGTTGATACCATCCTTTATGTTAAACTCCTTCGAGATAAACCTCGGCCAGACCGGAAAGTCCTTCCCGACTGTCGCCTTGACAGCACGGATTACATCGAGGATGATTCGAACCCTGTTCTCAAGACTTCCGCCATAGGCATCCTCCCGCATATTGGAAATGGGGGATGCGAAGTTGTGCAAAAGATAGCCGTGGGCACAGTGAATCTCCACACCGTCAAAGCCTGCCTGTTGGGCACGTCCGGCCGCTTTCGCGAATTTTCCTATGATCTCCTCTATTTCGGCCAGTGAGAGTTCCCGGGGCATATCTGCACCGGGAGCTGCCAGGGCGGACGGAGCAACTGGCTGACGCCCAGTAAACCTTGTCCCCGCAAGCCTTCCTGCATGACAAAGCTGTAACGCCACGGGAACGTCGTGCCTGTGTATCACCTCCACTAACTCGCTCAGGCCGGGGATAAATGAATCGTCATCACAGCATAATTGTCTTGCTACTCCCTTTGCAACTGGGGAATCCATACAGGTATACTCTATGATGATCAGCCCGCTCCCACCTTTAGCGCGCTCCTCGTAATAGGCCTTAAGTTCCTCTGTTACATACCCATCTTGGGTAGCAAGATTCGTTGCCATAGGAGCCATTACGATGCGATTTTTTAGTTTTATGCCACCAAACTCAACGGGACGAAGCAAATGTTCAAATTTCCCTTTCATAATCAGCCCTCCTCGCAGGTATGTTTTTTTATTTTTCGGCTAGACTGGCTTGTTATCATCGTACGTTCCATCGCAGCCTTAACTCAACTAACCGAGGGTCGTTTAGCATAAAAGGGTCCGCTACAATCTTAACCGTTAAAAAGCAACTGCCAACTCCAGAACAAACTTTTAATTCTGAAATCTAAAGGAAGTACACTCCCTACACCTTCATATGGAGCTTGTCAAGTATGGCGTTCAGTGCAAATGAAAGGGGACGCTACCGTACTGGTCATAGAGGATGAAGAAGACGTAATGATGTTGATCCGGCAAGTCCTGGAGAGGCTTGGCTACCGGGTGTTGCAGGCGGAGACCGGTAAAAAGGCCGTTAGGCTTGCCAAGACCTTTGATGGCCAGATTGACCTTGCTATCCTGAATATAAAGCTACCGGACATGACGGGTGGCAAGGTGTATCCCCTTATCGTGGCGGCAAGACCGGATCTCAAAGTGATCGTATGCAACGGCTACGCCATAGAGGGTCCTCCCC
>JABMQV010000681.1 GCA_013203065.1 Desulfobacteraceae bacterium
AAGATGCCCGAAATGGATGGGCTTGAAACGGCCCGGCAGATAAAAGGCCTCTTTGGCCACCTGAAACAGACGGTCATGCTGTTGACCTCGGATGAGAGCAGCACAAAGATTTCCGAAGCCAGGGAGATCGGCGTTCAAACCCATCTGATCAAACCGGTCAAACGTGAAGAGCTGAAAGAGGCCATCCGGACGGCGCTGGGAAAAACAGGCCCTCCTTTGCAAAAGGCCGTGCAAGATCAAAAGAAGGAAGACGCCCCGGAAATCCGTCCACTGCATATCCTTCTCGTGGAAGATGCAAAAGAAAACCGGATTGTGGTCAAGGCCTTTCTGAAGAAGGCCCCCCACACCATAGAGGTCGCCGAAAACGGCAGGGTCGGCGTCGATAAATTCGTGTCAGGTGAATTTGACCTCGTCTTGATGGATATGCGGATGCCGGTGATGGATGGATATGCGGCAACCGGGGAGATACGGAAGTGGGAAGATGAGAATCGGAAAGACGCCACGCCGATCATTGCCCTGACGGCCCATGCGCTAATTGAGGACAAGCAGAAATGCCTTGATGCCGGCTGTACCGATTACCTACCCAAGCCATTAAAAAAAGCTGATCTTTTAAAGAAAATCCGGGAATATTCCGGGAATTCTGAAAACAAATAGGAGGGAAATTCAATGAAGGAAGAAAAGATTATCGTTTACGCAGACCCCGATATCGCCGATGAAATTCCCTGGTATTTAGGTCAGGTAAAGGAATATACGGAAGCGATTGAAAAGGCCGTGGGAAATACTGACTTTGAAATCATCGAGGATACAGGGCACCGTATGAAAGGAAGCGGGGAAACCTTTGGGTTTGATGCCATCTCGGAGATAGGGAAATCCCTTGAACAGGCTGCGAAAGAAAAGAATCTTGATGAAATCCAGAAGAACGTGAAGGAACTTTCAAAATACATCGAGGTGGTAGAGGTGGTTTACGAATAGTCGCCTAACAGAGGGTACAGCATGAAACGGAATAGGCTTGGCGAGATACTTCTGGAAGCTGGATTAGTCAACCAGGAACAGATCCAGGAAGCTTTGAAGATAGCGAGCCAGACAGGGAAACGTATCGGGAAAATTTTTATTGAAATGGAATGGGTATCCGAGATGGATATCTGTCGGGCACTGTCCAGGCAGCTCGAAATCCCGATGATCAGCTTGAAAAATAAGAAAATCGATCAGAAGGTATTGGGTCTCATCCCTGCAAAACTCTGTTTCAAGAGACGACTGATTCCCCTGCTGGTTAAAGACCGAAGCCTTGTCATCGCCATGAACAATCCCATCGACTACGAAGCCATGGATGAGGTGTCCTTTGTTGCCGGGCATAGCGTTCGTGTGGTCGTGGCCCTGGAGCAGGAAATCCTGGATATCCTTGTAAGCTCCTATCCCTCCGATGAAGATTACATGGATGACATTGAAACGGGCGAATATCGCGTCGATCTGGTCAATGTTATCGAGGAGATTAAGGATTCCGATGATATCAGTCCTGAAAAGCTGGAAAAGGCTGCCAAGGGCGGGGTCATTCGTCAACTGACGAACGGGATTATTCTCAATGCCATCAGGAATAGGGCAAGCGATATCCACATCGAGCCTCAGGAAGATGATGTGGCTGTACGGTATCGTATTGACGGCATGTTGCGGGATATCATGGATTTCGATAAGATCGCCCAGGCCGCGGTTGTCTCGAGGATCAAGATCATGACCAGCCTGGACATCACCATACGAACTAAGCCCCAGGACGGAAGTTCAAGGGTGAGGATTGCAGAAAAGGTTTACGATCTTCGCGTATCATTTCTGCCTACGTTCTATGGAGAAAAGGTGGTCATTCGGATCCTTGAAACCCAGGAAACCATGCCTCTTTTGGGACTTGGATTGCAGGAGAAAAATCAGGAGGAATTTGAGCGCCTGTTGTCCATGCCCCAGGGCCTGATCCTTGTGACCGGGCCCACCGGAAGCGGAAAGACCACAACCCTTTATGCCGTGTTAAAGCGTCTTCTGTCGCCTGAAATAAATATTGTCACCATTGAGGACCCCGTCGAATACTCGATCCGCGGGGTCAACCAGGTCCAGGTGAACCCGGCAAGGGGGCTTACGTTTGCGAAAGGTCTGCGATCGCTTCTTCGCCAGGACCCCAATGTCGTAATGATAGGAGAAATCCGCGACCTGGAGACCGCAACCATCGCGCTTCAGGCCGCCCAGACCGGTCACCTTGTGTTGAGTACCCTTCACACGAATAATGCTGTCGGGGCAGTTACCCGCCTCAAAGACATCGGCATTGAGCCATATGTCATCGCTGCCAGCCTCATGGGCGTAGTTGCGCAACGGCTGGTACGCAAAATACATGAAGCATGCAGCGTCGTCACAGAGGTAAGTTCAACATTGCTTTCCCGGTTTGAGGCCAGCCCCTTGCAGGAATTCAGGAAGGGGAAAGGATGCACTGAATGTCAGGGGACCGGATACAAGGGCAGGGTCGGCATCTATGAATTGCTGGTGGTCAAGGATGAAATCAGCGCTCTGATAAGCGAAGGGGGAACTGACAGAGAAATACTTCATGCGGCCCGCAGGGCCGGCATGAAATCCATGACGGAAGATGGATACGAAAAGGCCAAGCAAGGTATGACGACGCTTGAAGAACTCATGAGGACGGCGCCTCCCTCAGATACCTCTCCTATCGGGCCGCCACCATCCATGCCGGAGAGCAAGGTCGATTTGAAACAGCCTCCCCCCGGTCCGGGAGACGCCTTTTCTGCACAGGGCGAAAGCACAGCATCAGGGCTGCGGTCCACTGTATCAGCAATCCGACGCGACAGGATCATGATTGTGGATGATGACGAGGCAATAAGGAGGTTTGCAGGGAAGCTCCTCGAATCCGAGTACTATGAAGTCATTCCGGCAGTGAACGGGAAAGATGCCTTGAACAGAATCTTCGAAAATCCTCCCGACCTGATTGTCGTCGATTACAACATGCCTGAAATGAATGGGCTCGAATTCATAGAGAAGATTAAATCCCATTCTCACCTGAGCCTCATTCCAACCATCATGCTCACGTCAACGGATACCGAGGAGACGGAGATCAAGGCGCTCAACGTGGGCGCCGACGACTGGATTCAGAAACCGATTCACAAGGCAAGACTGCTTGCACGGGTCAAGCGTCTTCTGAAATCAAAGAACTAATAATTCATCGGCCGACAGGGGGCTTTGCGCGAGACCCCTGTAAAAGGTATCGACCGGTCAATGAAGGGTCCGAAGCCCCATGTGCGTTTTTCACACGGTGGTTAAGGGCCATGATATACTCTGACACCTGTAATCGTTTTGCGTCTCAACTCCCTTGAACGGTATTCGATATAACCTTATGAAAGAAATCACCCAGTTTTTCAAACGTGATCCGGAAAGAAGAAAGTACAAGAAGGAATTCATAGCCAGTTTGAATGTTCAGGCCAGGGCCTTGCAAAAGCCTTTTGGATTTATAGCCATTTTCGCCTGGATCAATTATGGCTTCAATCTTGACCCTAAACTCCATCCGGAGTTTCTGGAGCTACTCTATTTCAGAATGGCGCTCACCGTAACCGGCGTCCTTGTTTTGGCGGTTTCGTTTTTTGAAAAGCTCAGAGGGAAAGGTCTCGGGCTCCTGTATCTTCTTGCTATATTTTCATTTCTATCATGTTCCTTTTTTACAGGAAGGATAGCGGATGATGCAGGATATGTTTCTGGAATGCAAATCCTGGTAATTACCATCACTGCGGTCCCTTTTACATTCCGGACCCTCATTATATTCTACGGCATTTCGATTTTTCTGTTCCTCGTCGCTATACAGATTTATCAACCGGCCTTGAATACGGACGCGGCAAGCTACTCAATGAACAACCTTGTGCTTTCCTATGCGGTCGGTTTCGTGCTTGCATGGATTTTGGACCGATACAGGTTCACCGTGTTTATCAATCAATTGAGGCTGAACAGGGCGAAAGGGATTGCCGAGGCCGCAAATCAGGCAAAAGGTGAGTTTTTAGCGAGCATGAGCCATGAGATCCGAACGCCCATGAACGCCATACTCGGCATGGCTGATCTCCTGGCCGAATCCCCCCTGAACCCAGAGCAGAAGAAATATGTCCGCATATCCCACACTGCCGGGCAGGCACTTCTCAATGTGATCAATGACATCCTGGATATTTCCAAAGTTGACGCTGGACGTCTCGAACTGGAGCACACCCCGTTCAACCTGCAGGAACTCCTTGAAAGGAGCTGCGAATTGATGGCCCTCAATGCCCACGAAAAAGGGCTTGAACTCATTTGCAGGGTCAACCCCCATACACCCGCCCATCTTATCGGCGATCCGGTTCGGTTACGTCAGATACTGATAAACCTGATGGGAAATGCGGTTAAATTTACCCACAAAGGGGAAATCGTGGTGGAATGCGGATTGTGGCATTCAAATCCTACCGCACAACCCGGGGAGACAGACTCTCCACCACCAGGGACAGAGGACGTGAAATTACTTTTTTCCGTCCGGGACACCGGCATCGGAATTCCCGAAGCCAAGCAGACAGCCATCTTTGAAAGTTTCACCCAGGCCGACTCCTCCACAACGCGGGAGTTTGGCGGGACCGGCCTCGGCCTCACCATATGCAAACGACTTGTGGAGATGATGGATGGGGAGATTTGGGTAGAGGGCGAAGAAGGGAAAGGCGCCATCTTTTCCTTTACCGCCCGGTTCGGCATAGACATGGCGCTCCAAGACAGAAAGAGCCCGACAAAGGCAGTGCAAGATCAGAAGGCGGAAGAAGCCCCTGAAATCCGTCCACTACATATCCTTCTCGTAGAAGATGCAAAAGAGAACCGGATTGTGGTCAAGGCCTTTCTGAAGAAGAGCCCCCACGCCATAGAAGTGGCCGAAAACGGCAGAATTGGTGTCGATAAATTCCTGTCGGGGAAATACGATCTCGTGTTGATGGACATGCGGATGCCGGTGATGGATGGCTATACCGCGACCGGAGAGATCAGGAAATGGGAAAAGGAGAACAAAAAAGATCCAACCCCGATCATTGCCCTGACGGCCCATGCGCTCATCGAGGACAGGCAGAAATGCCTGGATGCGGGCTGCACCGATTATCTATCCAAACCTATAAAAAAGGGAGATCTTCTCAAGAAAATTGTGGAATATTCCGGGATATCTGAGAACGGATAGGAAAATGAAATGGACGAATGAAGTGTGAGGGTCATCCATTCCGGATTGTTGAGTGGTTCAGTTTAGACCGGTGGGAACAGGGTCCCTAAAGTTGGGATCATGATGCAACAATTGATCTGGAACTGAACCGCTTCGCGGAATGTTACCGAAGGTCACCTCACCATATCTTCCCCATCTTCCCAAGCAAACATAACCTTCCGATTTAACCGGTGATCAATTAGAATACCTCCCGGGGGAACATGTGTTTCCCATGTCTTATTAACTTTTTTACCAAGGAGGTATCATTATGAGCACCGAACTAAGGACCCAGTTTCTGAACTACATGACTTTACAGCGATTTTCACGGTACACGAAAAAGAATTACGTAATGGCCGTTTACGGGTTGGCAAAATTCCACAATCAATCTCCAGACACGCTGACAAACGATCAGATTCAGGACTATTTTCGGCATCTTCTTGAGGACCGAGAGCTTTCCTGGGGGACATGCAACAACTATTTTTCGGGTATTCTCTGTTTCTACAGGAATATCTGCAAATGGGACGAAACTCAGTTCAACATTCCCCCCCGACCCAGGATTAAAAAACTGCCCACGGTCTTCAGCATGGAAGAAGTAAAACGCTTATTCGCCGCCACCACCAACTTGAAACATCTGGCTTTGTTGGAGACCGCATATAGCGCAGGGCTCAGGCTCAGTGAGATAGTTCACCTGAAACCCCATCACATAGAAAGCGATCCTTCAAGAATGACGATCCGGGTCGAGCAAGGCAAAGGCAAAAAGGACCGTTATACGATTCTTTCCAAGAATTTGCTTGTGGATCTGAAAGCCTATTGGAGAAAATATCGTCCTGATAAATGGTTGTTCCCCGGCCGAGAAGCTGAGAATCATCTGAGCAGATCAGCAGCTCACATGATATATTTCAA
>JABMQV010000682.1 GCA_013203065.1 Desulfobacteraceae bacterium
CCGTGCTCCATCTTTTGGGTGATCAGCAACTGATGATCCTCTTTCCGATGGAGATCAATCACATGCATGACACTGGGAAGGTCCAGGAGTTCGGCCAGTTGGGAACAGACCTGGGCCGTGGATCCATCGATGGTCATGTTGCCGCAAAGCACCAGATCGAATTCCCCGACCCACCGGCATCCTGCTGCAAGAATGTGGGCTGTGGCGAGGGTGTCGGAACCGCCAAACACGGGATCAGACAACAAAATGGCCCTATCGGCCCCCATGGCCAGTCCTTCCCTGAGGGTTGGGGTGGCAAAGGGGGGGGCCATGGAAAGCAATACCACCTCTCCCCCGTGAACATCCCGGATGGAGAGGGCCGCCTCCAATGCGTGCTTATCCAGTGGGTTGATGATGGTGGGAATCCCCTCCCGCTTCAAGGTCTGGGTTTCATGATCCATGGAAACCTTGTTCCAGTGCTGGGGGTCCGGCACCGGCTTCATACAGACAATGATTCTGTTCATAGGTTTGTTTCGCCCTCAAAACTTGAAACGGTTTTGAATTATTTCAGCACCCTTTGGTTCAACAGGGAAGGAACGGATTGTCCCGTTGTCCCTCCTTGCATGCAGAGGGTCCAACGATCCCCAATCGGATGCTCATGAAAATGTTGCGTCGGACTATCTCTTGAAAGGCGCCAGTGCCGCCCTGGCAAGCACCACCTTTGCAATCTCTGCAGTACCCCCTGCCGGGACCGTCACCATGGCGTCCCTCAATAACCGCTGGACCGCGTACTCTTTCATGATGCCGTAGGAACCATGGATCTCGATGGCTTTCTTGGCGGCGTTGACTGCCGCCTCGCAGGTATAGTATTTGGCCAGGGCGCCTTCATTGTCGCATCGCATGCCCTGGTCCTTGAGCCACGAGGCCCGGTAGCAGAGAAGACGGCAGATTTCGAGCTGAGAGTATATTTCGGCCATATAAAACTGAATTGCCTGCAGCGCACTGATGGGTTTGCCGTAAAGCACGCGTTCGCTGGCAAATTTCCCGGCCTCTTCATAGGCGGCAGTCAAGATCCCCAGGGCTGTAGCGGCCATTCCAGTCCGACCCGTCTCGCTAATGGTCTTGATGGCCACAGCCAGCCCGCCACCTTCTTGACCCAGCAGATTTTCCTTTGGAACTTCACAATTGTCGAAGGCAAGTTCCCCGGTATTGGCCCCTCTCAGACCAAACTTGTTCTCTTTTCGACCCAGTTTGGCTCCGGGCGCATCCTTATCCACGATGAAAGCGCTCAGTCCTTTTGCCCCTTCGGCTGTCTTGACAATGATTACCCAATAATCGGCGGTGTGGGAATTGGTGATAAAACACTTTCGGCTGTTCAGGATGTATTTGTCCCCTTTTAGTTCGGCCGAGCTCTTCATGCCGATTACATCCGACCCCCCGGTCGGATCCGTGACAGCCACGCATCCCATGGTTTCACCTTTGGCGAGGGGAGTAAGGTATTTTTCTTTCTGCGCGTCTGTCCCAAAATCGTTGATAACAGCGCACCCCATGTGATGGACCTGAAGGGCCATGGGCATGGCACCACAAACCCTGCCCAGTTCTTCCAGGACGATGGTCCTGGCTAAATATCCCAGGCCCACGCCGCCGTATTCAGTCGGTGTAATGACGCCCGTAATCCCCACTTCAGCCATAGGTTTCAGAAGCTCACTGGGAAAATCTCCGGTCTCTTCCATTGCTTCCATCTTTGGCGGGATTTCATTTTCAGCGAATTCCCTCACCGCCTTCCTTAACATCTCCTCTCTTTCAGAAAACTTAAAATCCATAACGGTTCCTCCATAGTTGATGTTTAAGCCAAAAACCCGTTTTCCGGTGTGGTTTCAAGGAAAACCGGTCGTACGCACTTTGGGTCCGGACGTTTCAGCTTGGGCGCTGGGTATCGTTTGTCAAACGAAGCGGTTCAAAGGGCCAGTTTGTCGAGATATTCAATCAGGGAGCCAATTGTTTGGTCCAAGCTTGCATTTGATTTTTCCATGCCATAAATAACGGACGCCCCCAGCATGCCGGCAAAGATCATCTCGGTGACGGCCTTTGTGTCAACATCTCTTTCTATTTCCCCCGATTTCTTTCCCTGATCCAGGAGTTTGTTGATCATAGCCTTTAGGCCGGAAAACCCTTTATTGAGTTCACGAGATAGAGCGGGTTTTTGATCGTCCAGTTCCACGGAAAGGGCGACAAAAATACACCCTCCCGGGAAATTTATCTTATCTTTCAGATACCGATCACGATAATTTTCCAGGAGTTTTTTTACCTTTTCAACCGGTCTTTCCACTTCATCCAGTCCTGCAAGGGTGGCTCCCCGCCAGATCCTCCTGGCTTCACTCAAGACGGCGAAGAAGAGCCCTTCCTTGGTCTCAAAATGATTGTAAAACCCACCTTTTGATGTGTTGGCCGCCTCTAATATGTCATGAATGGAAGTATTCAAAAAACCTTTTAGGGAGAACAGCTTGAGAGACTCGCCAATTATCTTTTTTTTGAGGTCCATAGTGGGTCTTTGTAACTCCCGGTAAATGGGGGGAGACCGGTCGGTCTCTGTAGCTTTGCTTATAACCCGTCAATCTTGTAAAGGCAAACATTTTTTGCAAGCGTTCACAGGTTCAGAGTTCAGAGGTTCAGGGTTGCTTTTTTTTGGACACATAACGCGAAAAAGGTACCGGGATAAGCTCTTAATAACCTCAGGTGTCGTGGGGTTGGGCCGCTGGCAGAAGGGGCGTAAATTCAATTTGGGAGAGGGGTTTCAAAAAGAGCCAAACCCACGCTCAAGATTCCCAAGGAATTCGCACCTGGCTTGTTGGGCAATGTTTCCGGAAAATAAAACAGTTTGGGTTTTCAATAAAAACAGTCCGGATTCCATTCTTGACTATATTGGGCGCTGTCTATAAAGTGTCATAACTTCCATGGCTAAACCAGCTCTATAAACAAAAATACAAAGAACAGGGAGGGGTGGCGATCATGTCCGGCAATGATATTTTAAAGGGAAAGAACATACTTGTAGTAGATGACGAGCATGACATCCTGGAGACCCTTGAAGAGATTCTTGACCGGTGCGAAGTTGATACCGCTGCGGATTTTGAATCAGCCAGGGACCTCCTGAAAAACAACAATTATGACGCGGTCATATTGGATATCATGGGAGTCAAGGGATTTGATCTATTGGAAATCGCAGTGGCGAGAAAGATCCCGGCACTGATGCTCACAGCCCACGGGTTGGATGCCGATAACCTGGTTGGTTCAATCAAACTGGGGGCCAAATCCTATATTCCCAAGGACAAGATTATCGACATAGACATCTATCTCAAAGAGATATTCCTGGCCAAAGAGAGGGGCATAGAAAAATCTGGGAACTGGTTTGCCAGTTTGAGTTCCTTTTTTGATGGACGGTTTGGTCACGGATGGAAGAACAAGGATAAGAAGTTCTGGGAGGAATTTGACAAGACCTATCAGGTTTCAAAGGATGAACTTGAGGAAATCATGTAGGGGCCTGTCGATCGCCTTGCCTGGATCCATCAAAAGGGTAACACTTTAGCCTTTTGAAACCAGGGGAATGAGGATTCCGGACCCCCATTCCCCTTCTAAAACGTCAATTTTGAAAAAGCTAGATTCATGCTCAAAAGGATAGGGGTGTGGGGAGCTCTAGTGTCGCGTCCTGAAAGTTCTTTCCGCGAAATTGATGATTTAAGTTGCTCGTGTAATAATAATCGAATAACGATCAAGGAGTGACGAG
>JABMQV010000683.1 GCA_013203065.1 Desulfobacteraceae bacterium
CTCTTTATCTTGCCAGAAGTCAAAAATGTCAGCAACCTAAAACCCTGCGATATCTTCAATTCGGGCAGATTGAGCGACCCTGTGCTATCTGATTCCATATATGAACCAGCGGTGAATTACAACAATTGGCTATCATTCGAATGTTCGGTGCCGGATTTGGCCATGAGGGCCCATCAGCGTGAACGTCGTTACCTTTTTACCTTTATCCTTGGTAATTGGTGGTGTTTGAGTCCCCTGGCGCTAACGGCATTGGCTGCAAAAAAGACCAAAGGGGTGGGGGATGATCGGATCGTGACTTTGTTGATCGGATTAATAAAGATGACCCTGATTTTGGCTACTGTTAGACGTACAAATATAGACAATAACGACTTTTTTGATTTTTCGATATCAATAATATCAATAATGTATACCCTTTAACCATCATACGAATATTCTTTGAACAAAGAGGGCGGGGCGGTTTTTCAAATGTTTTTTCTCAGCTGACTTAAGAGGATCCTTAGGTATCGAATGCTCGAAAGAATAAGTGATAAACCGATGCCCGTATATAGAATGGACAAATAGGGTTTGGGTATCGATGAGTTGCGGAACAGTATTCCCATGGTTGCCATTACGGCTATGATTATATAGCTTTTCCATGTCATAAAAGAAAAAACGCACCTTTTTCCCTCCATGGGTAATATCCGTCTCAAATTGGTATCGACAATTCTTAAAAAACCGAAGTGGTGTATCAGTAAAGCTGTGACAACACCCAGTCCGGCAAATACGAAAGAACCCCCATTTTGAGCCGTATTCAACCAGGAGTAGGAGAATGATAAGAGCATTGTACCAACGCCAATCCACATAAGGCCGGCCAGAAACAGCAAAACACGTTTGTCTACCGCCGGTTTGAATTTTTCTTTATTTCTAATCATAATATATTCTTTTTACCCCTCTTCAGGCCATTGGTGGCCTGACGGTGCATCTTTATCTGGCTTTCATTTTTTCTTTGAGTTTATTGATCCATTTTTCTTGCTCTCTGATGGCCTGATACGCTTCATCAATGGAGACCCTGCGGAAATTTAATGTATCTCCTGGTTTCACTTGTCCCAAGAAGGGGAGGTCTGCAGAGGTCATTGTTGCGATCTTTCTGTATCCACCTGTTACAGTTTCACCCAAGATAATAATAGGTTGGCCATCTCCCGGTATCTGTATGGTCCCTGGGACAACGCCCTCTGAAATGATCGACTCTTTGAGAGCTCTCTTGGCCTCTATGTGAGGCCCTGCCAACCTGATCCCGGTTCGATCGGATTGGGGCGTGACCGTAAAAGGGGAACTCAGAAATATTGTCTTGGACTCCGTGGGGAAATGATCGTCCTGGGGGCCCAATATCACCCTCAGGGTCCAATCTGCGGGGTATAACGGAATCAATCCCCGGGCAAGGGTCTTTCCCTCTGTCATGAGGTGGTGGTGATTGGCGTTGGATAACAGGATGTCGCCTGCCTTTAAGGGTCTGCCTTCGAGGCCACCGAATTTTGCCGCCAGGTTGGTGGATTTGCTGTCCATTATGGCAGGAACGCATATTCCACCTCCAACGGCCAGATAAGCCCGGCAACCGCTTCTGAGGCCTTTGAAGGAAAGGGTTTCCCCTTTCTTCAGAATGTGGGAACGCCACATTGTCAGAGGTGTTTCATTGATCCGGGGTTGAAGGTCCGCACCGGTAACGGCTATGGCAGTATCGATATGGGCCATTATCTTAGGACCCATGACAGTGATCTCCAGGCAGGCCTCGTCTTCGGAGTTGCCAACGAGCAGATTCCCCACTCTCAAGGAAAAGGGATCCATCGCACCGCTGGGGGGGACCCCATAGGCACCAAATCCGAACCGGCCACGGTCCTGGACAGTGGTCAGCGGTCCTGGCACCAGGATCTCTAGGGTCTTTACTCCTGCCAATTGGCCATCTCCTCCTCATTGATGGCAAAGAACTTGACCTGATCACCCATTTCAAGGAGAGCAGGGGACCACTTTGCCGAATCAAAAAGCACCAATGGGGTCCACCCGATGATCTGCCACCCTCCCGGGCTTTGGGTCGAGTATATCCCTGTTTGTCCTTGGGCCAATCCCACTGATCCCCGGGGCACAACGGTGCGCGGGGTTTCCCTCCGGGGAGTTACCAACCCCTCTGGAAGTTCTCCCATATAAGGATATCCTGGCATGAATCCAATCATATAGACATGGTAGATATGTTCCGTGTGGCGTCGAATGACCTCATGCGGGGTGATTCCGTGATACCCGGCAACCCACTCCAGGTCAGGGCCATATTGGCCGCCGTATACTACCGGAATTTCCATTTTCCGGGGCTTTGGGAGCTGAAGAGGGTCCAAAATGCTCAAGCGGTGCTGGACCTTTTCTCGGAGCATCGGCAACGTGATCTTGAGGGGATCGAAGATCAGAAGCAGGGAGC